>CAMKGM010000029.1 GCA_946412245.1 uncultured Bacteroidales bacterium | reverse complement strand
ATTGCATCACATAGCTGTCTTGTTCGAGTAGCTGTAAGGTCGGCCTTGAAAGGTGCCATGCCGCTCATCATCTTGTAGTCGTAGATGACTTGTGCGCCACAAGCTTTGATGGCATCGAGCAACGGTTGCTTGCCCACCTGGGCATCGTAGCTAATGATGAGTGTGCTGGGAGAAAATTCTCCAATAGCATCGCGAGGTGGAGTTACCACTATAGAACTGTCTTTGCCACCATTCCAAGCATTCAATGACATAGCGTTACGGCTTGTGTGACAGGCCGAGAAGAGCAACACGGATATGTAGAGGAATATCAATTTCATATCATTTGCAAATTTATAGAATAATTCTTTTCGCGTCAAGTCTTCTTTGCCGCCAAGCTCTGCCGGATGATCGTCATTAAGTTTGGCACGATTATTGCTAATATGTTAAAGAACCCGCCCTTTACACCTTTTTTATTAAAAAAAGTTTATCGGGCACATCTTTTTTGCACTTTTTTTGTTCTATCTCAAGATAAATGCGTAATTTGGTCTGCAAAATTTAAACTTTACCCCCCATCGTGGGTCTAACGAGAAAAAGACAATAATAATTTTTTAAACATTATAGCATTATGAAAAACAGGAAAATTTTATCACTTTTGGGCATCTTTGCCCTTGGCGGAGCGCTCTTTGCGGGCGCTCAGGACTATGACGACATCTACTACGATGCCTCTAAGTCAACCAAGAAAGAAACAGTCAAGAAATCCTCAGGCTCCGTCTCTCTGACCGAGCAGACGCAGCCCACCACAGTGCGTGCCGGCCGTTCAACGGTCGCTCCCGTCTACGACAACTCAACTTACGAAGTGACTGTCACTCGCGACGGTGTGCGCGACGATGACGAGTACAACCGTCGTGGCGCTTACGACCCCAGATACACCTCCGACACTACATATCTCGACGAGGAGGGTTCTTTCGCCAACACGCAGCGCATTGAGCGTTTCTACAACCCTGACATCATCATTAAGAGCAATGACGACGAGCTCATCACACTCTATTACGAGGATCAGCCCACCGTCAACCTCATTATTGGCTCTAACTGGGCTCCCGCTTACAGCTGGGGATGGGCAGGATTCTATCACGACCCCTGGTTCTACTATGACTTCTACGATCCTTGGTACACTTGGTATCGCCCCTACTACGGCTGGAGTTACGGTTGGCACTACGGCTGGCATCACGGCCTCTATGGTTGGGGATACTGGAACAGCTGGGCTTATCGTCCTTGGGGCTACTACCACGGCTATTGGGGACACAATCCCTGGAGACATGATTGGGGCTATCACCACAATGGACGTGGCGGTTGGAACCACGCCGGCGGACGCCGTCCCTCAACTGTAGGACGTGGCTATGCCAACAATGGCCGACCTGCCGGAACCCGTTCGGCTCAGGGCCTCAATGGCGGTCGTCGACCCATGGGAGGCATCACCAACAACACTACGGGCGGCACAGTGTCTCGTCCCGGTGTACGCACTGGCTCAGGCATCAATGGCGTGGGCGGCAGCAACGGAACCGTACGCGGACATCGCAATCCCGGCATTGGCAACGTGGGTACTTCAAGTCGCACTCCTTCATCAGGAATCACTCGCAGCACGCAGAGCTCCGGTACTTCGCGCTCCTATGGCACCCCCACTCGCTCCTATAGCACCGGCTCATCATCATCGCGCAGCAGCCGTAGCTACGGCGGTAGCACCAACATAGGCGGCAGTCGCAGCAGCGGTGGTTACAGCGGCGGTTATAGCGGTGGCAGTCGCGGTGGCGGCGGTTACAGCGGTGGCGGTCGCAGTGGCGGCGGCGGTGGCGGACATCGTCGATAATCCGAGCCTCGGCTTTTGAGAAATGAATGAATTTAACTACGCATTTTTAAACTTACACTCTATTTTAGAAATGAAAAAGCACTTATCAATACTTCTGCTCTGCGCCACTCCCCTGCTCGCTAACGCACAGGCCGCTTTCGACGCTCTGCAAATGTCTCAGAACGAATTGCGAGGAACTTCTCGATTCCAGTCAATGGCCGGTGCCTTCGGCGCCCTGGGCGGCGACATCTCGGTTCTCAACCAGAACCCTGCCGGCATCGGTGTCTACCGCAGTTCCGACATCAGCGCTACCATCGACCTCAACTTCCAGTCTTCGAAGGTCGACGGCATGAGCAATGCCGACACGCAGACCAAGTTCACCTTTAATAATGTGGGCTATGTGGGCGCGCTTAAGCTCAATAGCGACGTGATGCCTAACCTCAATGTGGGCTTTTCGTACACCCGCACCAAGTCGTTCCACCGTCACTATCGCGGCGCTGACAACAACATACCCTCGTCAGTGACCAACTATATTGCCGCGCTCACCAATTCCGGCAATTGGAGCGAAGACGATCTTGCCTTTGGCTACGACGGACATCCGCAAGGCGCTAACTACGACCCCTACTACGACAGCAACGCTCCCTGGCTCAGCATCCTCTCCTACGACTCCTATCTGCTCAACCCCGGCACCAATGGTTTCGAGGGTATCACTCAGAACGGAACTACAGGTTATGGCGAGTTTGAGGTAGATGAATCAGGACACACCGACGAGTACAGCATCAACCTGGGCGGCAACATCAAGAACACCGTCTATTGGGGACTGGGTGTCGGCATTGTTGACCTCAAGTATGACTCCTATATGTACTATGGTGAGGCTCTCAACAACGCCTACTACTACCACCCCGACTTTGATGCCTCAGGCAATATGCTCTACACCGGTCGCTACACCTCCGGTGAGGCCGACTTCGGTTTCGTGAACCATCTCGCCACCAAGGGAACCGGTTACAACTTCAAGTTCGGTGTCATTTTTAAACCCGTCAACGAATTCCGCATCGGTTTAGCATTCCACACGCCCACCTACTTTGAGATGAAAGACCTCTACAAGACCATCTCAAGCTTCGAGATGCGCGACTCCTACGGCACCTTCAACGGTGAGCGCGAAGCCGGCAGCGAAGGATATTGGGACGAGTATCGCTACAACCTCCACACTCCCTGGCGCTTTATCGGTAGCATCGCCGGTGTCATTGGCCAGAAGGGTATCCTCAGCCTCGACTACGAGTGGCAGGGCGCTAACACCATGCGCTTGTGCGACAACAAGAACCGTGAGTTTATTGAAATGACCGATGATATCAAGAATTACTTCCAGCCCACACACACCATTCGCGTGGGTGGCGAGTATCGCGTTGATAATCACTGGAGCTTGCGCGCCGGTTATTCCTACACCACTTCGCCCGTCAAGGACGATGTGAAGAATGGCGTGCTCAGTGTTACCACCACCGGTTCTAACACCGCCTATCAGTACGACCGCAGCAACCAGTACATCACCTGCGGTTTCGGTTATCGTTACAAAGCGTTCTCGGTTGACATGGCCTACATTCACCAGTACCGCCAGAGCAACTATCACGCTTTCCCCGCCGTTACCTATGAAATTGGCGGTCTTGATGCCGGTAACTTCGCTGAGGTCAACGACCACAACAACCGTGTGTCGCTCACTCTGGGATTCCGATTCTGATAGCAAGTACCAAGTATGCAATCACCGGTTGCATACTTCAAACGCAAGAAATTGACGTTTAAAAATACTAGTTTTCCGGCAGCCTGCGCGCCCACAAGCCTGCAGGCTGCTCTTTTTTCACCACTCAAGCTCCCAAAGGGCCTATCTCTTGAGGAACTTGAATGATTAGAATCACAGGGTGAGTTCCCAACGCTCCGCAGCAGGCTCCTCGGGACGCTCATGCGTGAGCAGGGCGGTCACCAGCGTGGTGTACTCCGGCAACGCGTTCTCCACGCCCCACTTCAGCTCCAAGCCCAGCAACTCGCTCGTCGTCCGGGTCACATCAAACCCGTAGGCCTCGAGCGACGGTCGCATCAGTTCAGGATGCCGACACGGCCGTCCGTCAATGCGCGCGCAATGCGCTGAGCACTCCCCGCACGCAAAGAAACCGCACAGCAACCGGCTGTCGGCATGCTTGCGCTCCATCGCACGCATCATCGGCTCAGTACATTGCTTCCATGCCATCTCAATGAGTCGCCGCGCCAGTTCGTTACGCTCCGTGGGACTCGACGGACTGTTGCGCAGAGCCTCATCGGGAACAATCTGCGCACCCACAACCAATACCCATGCATAGCGGCGCACGCGCGACAGCACATCGTAGTCAAACGGCGGGCACGTCCAGCAGCGCCCATAGTTGCGGCACGCACGGCACGCTTGCTCGGTCAGTTCCGGCTCATGGCACAGGGCCACATAGTCGCTGACCTCCAACACCTTCATGTAATGCTTAACATTTGCCTTCATCATTTTTGTTGTTTTCATAGCAAAATTAGATATAATCTGCGATTTTTTATTTATCTTTGCATAAATATTTTTCTAAACACATTTTTTATTATGGCTAACAAAAGAAATCTCAAGAAAGCTATCCGCTACGCCTGCGGCAACATGGCAGGCCAGTGCATCTTCGCTGAGTCTATCCTTCAAGATGCCGACATCGAGAAGTGGGACAACATCATCCTCAATATCGCAATGCTTCAAGAAGAGGCTGTCAACCGTGTTACCGTGAGCTACGACAGAACCCGCAAGGACTTTGCCAACGGCCGCGAATACAAGAAAGCTCGCCGCAACTACTTCAAGCAGGCCACCAAGTCTATCTCTGAGTACATGAAGACCGAGGCTGCCAAGATTGCTGCTGAGATGAACGCACTCACTCCCAAGAAATAACATAACACGAACACATTACGGCTTCGCTACCACCCCGCGCACTGCTGCGGGGTGCGTCGGGGCCTCTTTCTTTTTCACTCTGCCCTACTCTGATGAATCTTGCCGCACGCATACTCAAGTGGAAACACTGGAATTTCAAGCTCAACACTGAAATTCCCGACAAGTGCGTGATATGCGTCGCGCCACACACCAGCAACTGGGACTTCATTCTGGGCGAACTCTGCATCCGCTCCATTGGCAAAACCGCCTCTTTCCTGATGAAGAAGACCTGGTTCTTCTTCCCGCTGGGCTACATCATGCGAGCGCTCGGAGGCATTCCCGTGGTGCAGGGCAAGAGCACCCATGTGACCCAAAGCGTCGTCGATGAGTTCGCTCGGCGCGACCGACTTTCAGTCGCCGTCACCCCTGAAGGCACCCGCAGCCCCAATCCCAACTGGCACAAGGGTTTCCTGCACATAGCTCAGCAGGCGCAAGTGCCCCTTATCCTCGCCTACTTCGACTACAAAAACCACATCGTGTGCATTGACCGCACTTTGACCCTCACCGGTGATGTCGAGGCCGACCTGCTCACGGTGAAACGATACTACGACCAGGCGCCCTGCAGTGGCCTACGACCCGAGAAATTCACCACCGGACTTTAATTTTTTTCATTTCAACACCCCACACACCATCATGTTCTCACGCAACCTCAGAGTCTCGATTTTTGAAGACAACATCATTTGGGCCGACAAAGCCGCCAACTTGGAACAACTCAAACGCAACCTGCGCAATATGCCCGAGGACACCGACCTCGTCATCCTTCCCGAACTCTTCACCACCGGTTTCATCATCGACGACCGCGACCTGGCAGCCAGCCTGGCCGAGCGCAACACCGGCGAGACCATGAGCACTCTGCATCAGCTTGCCAACGAGTATCATGTGGCTTTCACCGGCACCTTCCTGGCCCACACGGCCGGCCAACTGTTCAACCGTGCCTTTTTTATTGAGCCTAACGGCGAAGACACTTTCTACGACAAGCGGCACCTCTTCGCCTTCGGTGGTGAGGACAAGACCTACAAACAAGGGGTTGACAAACAGGCACCTATCATCCGCTACCGCGGCTTCAACATCAAGCTCATTGTGTGCTACGACCTGCGATTCCCCGTGTTCATTCGCAACGTCAATAACGCTTACGACCTGCTCATCGTCGTAGCCAACTGGCCCAAGGCTCGCGAGAATGCTTGGCGCACCCTGCTGCTCGCTCGCGCCATTGAGAACGAGTGCTATGTGTGCGGTGTGAACCGCTGCGGCACCGATCCGCAGGGCATCGAGTACAGCGAAGGCTCATCGCTCATCATCGACTTCAAGGGCAAGGTCATCACCCAGCGTGGCACCAGCCCCATCATCGCTGCCGACCTCTCGCCCGCCCCGCTGGCACGCTTCCGCGAGAAATTCCCCGCCTGGCGCGACGCCGACCCTTTCAAAATTCTGTAACCGCCACTCATGCAGAGAGACAGCATTGACTTCGGCAAGATGAACATCCCCTCGCTCTTCGTGAAGATGTTCATCCCCACACTCATGGGATTTCTGTTCACGGCCATGTTCAACCTGGCCGACGGCATTTTTGTGGGTCAGGGCGTGGGCAGTGATGCCCTGGCTGCAGTCAACATTGCTGCCCCTATCTTCCTGCTTGCCACAGCCACAGCTCTCATGTTTGGCACAGGTGTCTCGGTTGTGGCCGCCATCCATCTGGCCCGAGGCAGCAAGAAGGCCGCCTGCATCAACATGACACAAGCCTTCGGCGTATCGCTGCTGATTACCACAGTGCTCATGCTGCTATCCATCTTCTTCCCACGGCAAGTGTGCATGCTCTTTGGTGGGTCGGAACGGCTCATGCCGCTCGTTACCGACTATCTCGTGTGGGTGTCGCCCTGCCTTGTGATGGTGATGATTGAAATTGTGGGCATGTTTGTCATCAGGCTCGACGGTGCACCCAAGTTTGCCATGTGGGCCAACATCATAGGCTCTGTGCTCAACATTTTCCTCGACTGGCTGTTCGTCTTTCCGCTGAATATGGGCATCAAGGGTGCCGCCATCGCCTCGTCAATCTCTGCCACAGTAGGAGCCGCCTTGGTCATCATCTATCTCACGCGGTTTTCCAAGAACCTACACTTCTACCGACTCAAGACATCGCGCAAGAGCATGCGACTCACCCTGCGTAATGTGGGCTACATGAGCAAGCTGGGACTGTCTACTTTCATAGGCGAAGCGGCTATCTCATGCCTCATGACTACAGGCAACTTCATGTTCATGAAATATCTGCACGAAGACGGTGTAGCCGCCTTCAGTGTGGCATGCTATCTGTTCCCGCTAGTGTTCATGTTTGGCAACGCCATCTCGCAGACGTCGCTCCCCATTGTGAGTTACAACCACGGTCTGGGCGATCGGGCGCGTATCCTCAAGACGCTACGCCTCTCACTGGTACTTGCCATCATCTGTGGCCTGTTATTGACACTGGGAGGCATTTTCTTGCGCTCGCCCATCATTTCTCTATTTCTTGAGCCAACTACAAATGCCTTCAGGATTGCCGACGAGGGATTCCCCTACTTGGCGGCAAGTTTTCTCTTTTTCACGCTCAACCTAGTGCTCATCGGCTTTTTCCAGAGTATCGAACACCCGAAACCCGCCATCACATTCATGTTGTTGCGAGGATTCGTAGTGCTTGTACCCTGCTTTATCGTGCTCCCCCTGTTGCTCGGCATTCCCGGCCTGTGGCTCACCATTACCACTGCCGAACTCATCACCTGCCTCACCATCGCCGCCTTCATGCTCCACAACAATATCAAGATAAAACAGACTTCAGAATCGAATAGTCAAGTAATCAAATAGACGAAACCCAAATCGGTCATTGGGATTAAGCATTTTGGGGATTGAGACGGTGTGGAAGCGGGAATTTACGGGGAAAAGAGGGAAAAATTCGGGCATTTTTCAAGTAACTTACTGATTTTCAGAAGTATGTAGTATTTTTGATGTCATACTGCTTTCGTCAGTTATTGTACCGCTTTCGTGGGAATACTGTGTACTTTCGTAGCGTTTTGCGTACTTCCGAGAGAGGTTGGGGTATGTAATAATATCAATGAACGTGGTTGTGCGGCAAAGATAATGGACAAAGGGTGGTTACGCAAGGGGAATTACACAGTGAATAGACTACGGATTATATTTGGACGTGCTGCTCACTTAAAATTAAAGCGCTAGCGCGCTAAAAATATTAATCTATTAGTGTGCGGTAAGCAAAGGGGGACGCCGGCGGCGACGCTGTTGGATGATGCGCTTTACCGCCAGTTGCTTTCCTGACATATAGCTGTAATCGTGGTACTGGGGGGGCACTCTCAAAGGGCACCCTCACGAGGGCTTCTTGGCTATACAGGTGCACGCTCCATCAAAAGAGGCATAATCAGAGGTCTGCCTTCGGCAGATGCATTGGAGAAAGTGTATCATAATAAAGGTGCACGCTGGTGCGCGAGAATTTTTGCAAACAATGATAACTTTAGGGACAATTTGCTACACTTTTTATCTTGACTGGCATATAATCCCAAATTTTATCGTATATTTGTAGTCAAAATATGGCATATTAAATATAGAAAATCCTTCCATATGATAAATTCGTCTTCATTATTTCATTTCACAAAAGAATTTGAAGTCTTTAAGCAAATTCTAGAAGAAGGCTTGAGATTTAGCTATTGCTATGAGCCTTTTGGTGAAATAGTAGCAAAACAAGGCTGGGATATTGTATTGAAGGAAGGAAATAAGGTCATCAAATGCAAAGGTATTGCAATACCTATGATTTGTTTTTGTGACATTCCACTTCTTAGAACTCAAAAGCACCGGGATCAATATGGTGAGTATATGATAGGATTTAATCGTGAGGCTTTAATTGAGGCAATAAGCACTACAAATTATATTATGAATCCCGTGCAATATAGGTGTCACTCAATTTTTGATGAACAATTGATAAAACTATCTGTTCAAAAAGATGATTTTATTAATCAAATTATGGGTGGAGAGATACCGAATAATGGAATCAAAGCCTCTCTTAAAAACACTAGAGAGGAGTTGAAGTTTAAAAATCTCATTATGAAAGCCGATATACGTGAGAAATATTCTGAGAAGATAAAGGATATAAATGCAATAGACAGTATTATCGGTTTCTCCAAGCCATATAGAGACTTGTGCGGATATGATTATATAGGAGAAAGAGAATGGCGAATTATTATTCCTGATTGTAATAGACCTTCTCCTAATTTAGGGTGGTTGAAGTTTGCGTCAAAAGAGCAGGTTGACAACTTTAAGTTGAAATTATATGATAACTATCCACGTGAATTATATCTCCATCTTGACGACATTGAAATAACTACACTAGTTAATCATATCGTTGTTTCAAGTGAGGTGGAGAGAAATGCTATTATCCATTTTCTTCTCAACAAAGAGAAGAAAATCCTTGGATGTGATTTGTCTAATTATATGCGGACGAATTTACTTAGTAAAATAACTTCTTTTGAACAAATTGAGAAGGACTATTAATGAAAAAATTGACGTATACAGAAATTCAAGGCATATTCGAACGTTTATTCTTTTCTCCTATAATTGGTATACAACCAATAGGAAAAGAATACAAGATTATGTTTTTTAATCTTTCAAAAGAACGCATATTGGCACTGCAGGGCCTTGCACAAAGTTGCAAACGACTTGAGAATTCACTCAATAAAAGTGCGAACAAGTTTCATTGGTGGCTTGAGCATGCATCACAATATAATAATTATAGAGATTCTTTTATTCAAATAATCTCTTTTTATTTTCCCAATATTAAGAAAAATTCTTTAGAAACTACAATAAAGTCATTTCAAGAAAGACATTCAAAAGCATTAAAAGAATGTAATTCAAAGAAGCCTTTTTATTGGATGTGTGCTAGTGATGTGATTGAAGTTCATGGCCTAAAATTGACAAGAGGATTATTTTATATAGGCGACTATTTTAAAATTCCTCAATCTTATAAAAAAATAAAGGCTATTAATCCTAGACACCGTGAGTATTTAGAATATAATAGAAATTATAAATTGTCAAAATTATATGGAACAATTATTCATGACGATTTACCCATCAGTAAAGAAAAATTAAAGATTGTCCCATTTAGTAGTTACTTGGATATGCATCCAACTCATAGATATGAATATCTTGAATGGCTGGCCGAACATAAGAGAATATCAGAAATATCGTTAGAAACATTTCTTTTTTATCTTTTTGGTCTTCAGTTAAGAATGTTCATAGATGATACAACAACCGAAAGAGATAGATTGGAAATTATAAATTGTTCTGTTAACTTATATATTCAATGCCAAGAAGAGAATGTGTATTGCATAGAAATTGTTAATTTTATTGATGCAGCAGTAAGTAAATTTTTTGTCAATAGATTGGAAGAATTAGTGCCTAAGGATCTTCTTCCTCATCTAGTATTATGCCGTGAAGCATTAATCCTGTCTCCATATAATAGTAACAATAACGGCAGTATCATGAATAATATCTGTCGCAATATTATGTGTATTTTAAATTATAATGATTCTATACCCAAACAATTACTGACAGATTCTTTTTATTCACAATTTGCAGATATGGTGGAATCTGAATTGCTAAAAATGTCATATAAGAATAATTGGAAAGAACTTCAAGAAGCTATAATAAAACCTGAAGAATATACCCATTATGAAATATATTGTATTAATAGTCCTAAAAATTATTCTTTGCTTCTTTATGATTTTATTTTCAATTTCCGACTTTTTCGTAATATATATAGTTCACGTTTTTTTAATCAATGCATCAATAATTGCTTTAAAAGAATAGCTAATCGCATTAGTGAATACAATATTCTTGTTTCTGAATTGCCTTCACAAGCATCTTCTGCCATCTCATTATTTGATATTGACTATCAAAATATACACACTAAAATACATCGAATCATTTCAGAAGGTGAAGAATTTGCTACGATTGAGAAAGAAACAGGTGTGACAGAATACACTATTGATAAAGCTCCTATAGCCAATAATCTTCAAGTTTCATTAAACGACGATCGGCTTACGAAGGTTGAAAAGCAAACAAAGCAGGCGCAAGAGTTGTTATCAGACATCTTTGATGAAAATAATGAAGGAACAGACTCGGCGAGCCAAAAGAACAATGTACTTTTGGATATACTTAAAACTCTACTCACGAAAGAATCGTGGACAAGAAAAGATGTTGAGATACTTTGTCAAAAACATCATCTTATGATTGGCTCTGTTTTGGAACGGATAAACGACTACTCTTATAATAAGATTGAAGATGCCGTCATTGAAGATGATGGTGACACAATATATGTTATGACAGAATTTAAAGACAAACTGATATGATTAAAGTAATAAAACCAAAAGAACGAGAAACAATTATCCAAGCATTGAGAAGTGGAGTTGTTCCAAGAATCGGTTTACAACATATACAGGTTGGCAGAAGCGAAGAATTGAAATCTTTTGTTAAAGATGTCAACACCATTTCTGATGGTGGTTCATCTTTTAGACTTGTAATTGGTGAATATGGCTCAGGAAAGACATTCTTTTTGTCATTAGTTCGAAGTATTGCATTAGAGAAAGGACTAGTTACTATGAATGCAGATTTGAGTCCATCAAAAAGACTGCATGGAACAGAGGGGCAAGCAAGAAGATTATTGTCTGATTTGGTGGCAAGTTTGTCTACGAGGACAAAACAAGATGGAAATGCGTTGACTAATATCTTAGAGAAATTCATCTTCTTAGCCCAAGAAATAGCCCAACAGGAAGGTGTTGAAACATCTTTGAAAATAAAGGCGTTGTTAGGTGAACTAAACGATTATCCCAATGGTAACAGCTTTGCTCATGTTGTAAATAAATACTGGGAAGCATTTGATACAGGGAATGACGACTTGAAAAATAGTGCTATAAAATGGTTAAAAGGAGAGTATTCCACAAAAACAGATACTATGAAAGATCTAGGCATCCGAGACTTCCTTAATGATGCTTCTTTTTATAATACGCTAAAGTTATATTCGATATTTGTAAAGAAAGCTGGATATAAAGGTTTACTTGTTAATTTGGACGAAATGGTTAATTTATATAAGAATCCTAATAGCGTATCTCGCAAAATGAATTATGAGGAAATACTCAGTATTCTTAATGATACACTCCAGGGCACCATTTCTAATATAGGATTCATTATGAGTGGCACACCAGAATTCTTAACTGATACGCGGCGTGGTTTATACAGTTATGAAGCCTTACGTTCAAGATTAGCAGAAAATAGTTTCTCAAAACAATTAGGGTTGACTGACTACAATTCTACTGTTCTACGTTTGGCAAATCTCTCAAAAGAGGAACTATATGTTTTGCTTAAAAATCTCAGAAATGTTTTTGCGAAAGGAAATGAAAATAATTATTTAGTTCCTGATGAAGCGCTTATTGCGTATATGAACTATTGTGCAAATAAAATAGGAGATAGTTATTTCAGAACACCAAGAAATACTATTAAGGGCTTTCTGGATTTACTGTCTATTCTTGAACAATATCCGTCACTTAAATGGGATGATATTATTCGAAAAATCGAAATAAAGAAAGATGTAGAACCTACAGAAATAGAGGATGTTCTAACATCTTATGGAGAACTAAACGCGAATGAAGAAGATGAGTTCGCGACTTTTAAACTTTAAGTTTTTGTATGAAGCAGCAACGATCATCATCATTCGACTTGCTTGATACTAAAGTACAGCAATGGGTATGGAAGCAAGGGTGGACTTCTCTTAAAGACATTCAAGAGAATTCCATTCCCCCCATTCTTGATGATAATTGTGATGTTATAATTAGTGCTGCTACCGCTGGTGGAAAAACAGAAGCTGTATTTCTTCCTATATTGACAAACATTCTTAGATGGGAGAGCGTTAGTGGCTATCAAGTGCTATATATAAGTCCATTAAAATCACTTATTAATGATCAATTTCGACGTTTACAAGACATGACCCAAAACATGTCAATAAACGTAACTCCGTGGCATGGCGATATTTCAAGTAGTAAAAAGCACAACTCATTAAAAGACCCGAATGGAATTCTTATAATTACCCCTGAATCTTTGGAAGCTCTTTTTGTGCACAATCACTTTAAGTTAAAAAAGGCTTTTGGCAACTTAAAATATGTTGTAATTGACGAACTTCATGCTTTTATACCAACAGAGCGTGGCAAACAGCTACAATCCTTGATGTCGCGAATTGAAAATGTGATAGGGAAACATATTCCTAGAATTGCAATGAGTGCCACTTTCTCAGACTTTGGAATCGTAAAGGAATTCCTAAGACAAGATCATAGCTTGTCTTGTATTATACCAGATCAAGGAAAAAGTAATCATGAAATAAAGGTTCTTATAAAAGATTATGGATATAATGAGGAATCATTTATAAACAAAAGTATTACTAATGAGATTTTTTTAAGACTAAGAGGCGAGAATAACTTGGTGTTTACAAATAGCAGACATGAATGTGAATGTTTTACTTCACTACTTAACGAGAAATGCAGAGAAGAGAATGTGCCAAATGAATTCAGGATTCACCATGGAAGCATTTCTAAGGAAACCAGGACAAAAGTGGAACATGAACTACAATCAGGCTATTTGCCTATAACAGCTATTTGTACGGCAACTTTAGAATTAGGTGTTGATATTGGAAAAGTTAAATCAATCGCTCAAATTGGAACGTCAAACTCCGTTTCGGGTTTGCGGCAACGTTTAGGCCGATCTGGAAGACGAGGTGAAGCCTCTATATTAAGGGTTTTTACTTTTGACTATAAAAGAAAGGCAATAGGACTATTAGATATTCTGCGAGATGATCTTTTTCAGAATATTGCAGTAATTGAATTGTTAAAGGCACATAAATACGAGACTCCCACAATTGATTGTATTCATTTATCGACACTGATTCAACAGATTTTGTCACTCATAGCAGAATATGGGAGTTTCTACCCGAAAGATGGCTGGAAACTATTATGTCAGAATGGTGCTTTCAGCAATGTCCCTGTAAATCTATTCTTGAAATTGTTAAGAGACTTAGGTAAGAACGATGTTATACGGCAGATGGAAAACGGGCAGATAATTATCGGCCCAACAGGAGATGAAATCCTCTCTGACAAAGAATTCTATGCCGCATTCACCACTTATCTGGAATTTGAAATTATCAATTCGCAGAATGGAGAGCATCTTGGTTCTTTACAGGCGCAAATTGAAATTGGATTCAGTATAGTTTTTGGAGGAAGGAAGTGGCTTGTTACTGAAATAGATTATAGAACAAGTAGGGCATATGTTGAACCATCTGATTATGGTGAAATACCTATATTTTTTAATGACTATTATGAAATTGATGGCATAATAGTTCAAAAAATGAAAGACATATATATGTCAGACGATCTCTATCCGTATCTTGACATAAAATCAGAAGCCATAAAAACTTTACATAATGCACGCTCTTTTTTCGCGCATAAGCATTTAGAAAAATGTTATTCCTCTTTTGGAGAAGACATTATTCTTCTAACATGGGCTGGTTCTAAGATCAATAGAACAATCAGTCTAATAGCTAATTTGTATTTGGGAAATTTTTATGGTTTTAACCATATTTTCATTAATAAACTCTCTAAAGAAGATGTTTTAGAAATACTTAAGTATCCTAAACCTAAAGCGGAAGAACTATGTCCATTTTTAATGAGATTTATGAAAGAAACCAAGAAATATGACTATTTGCTATCTGACGAATTACTAGATATAGAATACGCCTCGATGTTTTTGGACGTGGATAGTGCCTGGGATAGATTAAAAGAATTCAAAAAAGAAATAGAAAACGATAACATTTGAAACGAGGCACGAAGAACATTAACCACGGAGTGCTCGCGACCGAACGGGAGCCCGAAGGGCAAGCGAAGCGCAGCAATTTTTAAGCCCGCAGCCCGTCCTAAAGAAATCAGCATAATCAGATTAATCCGTAGTTTATTAAGCCCGCAGTGAGAGCTTATGGGTTGGTGAGGGTGTAGTTGGTGCTGCGACCGCCGGCATTGGCTTTGCGGAGAATGCCTTTGGCGATGAGATCGTTAATGTCGTTGAGCGCGGTGTCGGATGAGCACTTGGCTATTTTTGCCCATTTGCTACTGGTGAGTTTGCCGAAAAATCCGTCGAACTGCATATTCAAGAGTTTGCGTTGTCTTTCGTTGAAATCGACATCACGATGCCGTTCCCAGAACGCGGCTTTGCGCATGACTGCCGCCAGAGTTTCGTGGGTTGAGTCTAAAGCATGTTCAAAGCAACGCAAGAACCATAATAGCCAGCTGGTGATGTCACCATCGCCATGTTGGGTGCGCTCCAGCACTTGATAATACTCCTTTTGCTGCAGTTTTATTTGTGCCGAGATACTGTAGAAGCGTTTGCTGCAATCCTCGGAGCGGGCCAGTAGCATATCGGTCAATGCTCTTGTTATGCGTCCATTACCGTCGTCAAAGGGGTGTATTGACACAAACCATAAGTGCGCAATAGCCGCTTTCAAAACCGGGTCAATCTCGTGATTGTTGTTTACCCAGTCAATAAAGCGGTCCATTTCGGCCGGTACGCGGTGGGCAGCCGGTGCTTGATAATGCACCTTTTCCTTGCCCATGGCTCCTGACACCACTTGCATGTCGCCCGAACGGTATTTGCCGACATCAATGCGATATAAGCCGCTCATTCCAGTGGGGAACAAGACATTGTGCCACCCGAAAAGTCGGTCATGAGTGAGCGGTTTGTCATAATTCTGAGTGGCATCGAGTTGCATTTCCACCACACCCTCGATATAGCGGGAAACGGGCACAAGGCCGGCCGTTTCGATACCTAATCGACGGGCAATTGACGAACGAACCTCGGCAAGATTGAGTACTTCGCCCTCAATCTCTGACGAGCGGACGAGTTCGAGCGACATGTTTGAAAGCATGGCCTCGTCTTGAGAGTCAAAGCCCAGTGAGAGCATGCGCCCAATGAGCTGACCTTGCTTAGCACGCACTCGTCCCAAATCGTTTACTATCAGCTCACTGTCATAGCGAAACTGCCACCAGTTCTCGTAATCGTGAATGTATCGCATAACACTTGATTTTGTGCAAAGATAGCTGGTTTTCGGGGAATACGCAAATTATTCGCCGAAAAAATTCGGCGAATAACGAGATTAATCACCGAAGATTATCGGTGAATAGACACTCCAATTATCCAAAAGGATTGGATTTAACCCAAATCGGTCATTAGGATTTATGTTTAGTGGATGCCGAGGAGGAGGTTGATGAGAGCGGTGATGTCGGAGACGTTCACCCGGCCGTCATTGTTCACATCGGCTGTTGATTTATCTGTGGGCAGCAAACCCAGAATCATGTTGACGAGCGTGGTCACGTCACTCACGTTCATCGCGCCATCGGCATTCACGTCGCCCTGAATGAAACCGTTGTCAAGCACCTCCTCGTCGGCCACCAGGCCGCCGTTGGCTGTGCGACCCAGCACAAATATGTCGAGCTTGCCGTGATAGTTTTCGGGCACCTGGAACCGGCATTCCTGCTCATCAAGGCTGAAGATCATCTGGTCGTTGCCCGTAAAGGTGTAGACCATGTGACGCACCACGTCGCTGCTGCGGTTCACATGAATCTGAAGCACGGTCGTGTCGGTTGCCAGACGCTCCACCTGCAGGTCGATGCTCGTGCCGCTGCCGGCGGGCTGAAGCTTGGGCAACGGCGCACCATGCTTCAGCGATGAAATCTGCTCGGGATGGAAGCCCGACGGGCGGAAGGCGCTCGCACTCGTGGGCAGACGCAACAACGAGTCTATATTGTTATAGGTGCGGGTCCACTTGTTCGTCTTGCAGTGGTGCGCCCACGAATCTGCACCCAGCTTGCCACGATAGGCATCGGTCTCGAGCGTCATCCATTTACCATAGCATCCGCCTGCCTGGCTTTTGTATGAGACCACTCCATCGCTTTCGCCATTGAACAGCGTGTTAAAGAAGTGCTGGCGCGACAGGCTGCTGTTCTCGGCTTGCGACGAACTCAAGAAATCATATACGGCTATGAGGCCAATCGACGATGTTGCCGATGCCTGGTGCAGGCCGTCGCCATCTGTTTCGCCCTGTTGCTCGTCGCGGAACACCGAGACGATGGCATGAACCGGAATTCTCACGGCATTTTGCATGTTGGGACCGTTGAGCCGTGCTATGGCATCGCTCCCCGGCGCAAGATTTTCGATGGCGGCCAGATTGCCATTGCCCTCTAACTGGGAGCGCAGCATCTCGACTGAAGTCATCAGTGCCGGACTGATTAACGAGAGTCCCGTCAGACCGTCTACAACAGGGTCACGCAAGTTGGCCAGCTGGGAGCCCGAATGGGGGGTGTCGAGGGTGATGATGCGGTTCACGGCATCGGGGTTCACCTCCTGGGCATACATGCGCGACAGGATGCCGCCCATGCTGTGCCCAACCAGGTCATAGCGTCCGCTCACGACGCCACTCTTTGCCAGACGCTCAAACAGTTCTTTCATGTGGCGGCCCACCACATTGTTGACATAGGTGTTGTTGACAAACGACTGTGCGTGCGAGCCCCTGTAGTCGCCATTGAGCACCTGCTCGTCGCGATAGGTGGCTGTATTCAGGTGGGACTTCAGTCCGCTGAAGCATCCGTTGTCGGACAGCAAGCCGTGGAGCAGTATCACACCCGGGCGCATCACCTCGATGTCGAAGTGGGCCTTGTGATGCACATTTTCCTCATCGGTCACCTTAAGCGTCACCTCCATGTTGAAACTGCTGTTCACATCAGGGTCCAGAATGTCCTCGGGCGAGGTGTAGATCATGCCATATCTTTTTTGACCTTCAAAGTCCATCTCCTCCAGATCTCCAAACTTTCCTACCAGCTTCACATCGGTAGTGTCCACTCCGTTGACCTTTGTGTTCAAGGTCCAGGATTTGACTCCGTTTATTTTTTCTTTGAAGATGAGCTTCATCTGTGCCAATCCGTCGGCTGTGATGCCTGTAACTTCCCTGTTTATTCCAAATTCATCTGCCGTCCCGAAGCCTTTCTCATAGCGCTTAACGATTTGGGCTTCAACTTCAAGGATGAAGAATGCCTTCCACTGGGGCGCATTCCTGTACAATTCTTCTGTCCCTTCTGGCACATACAAGGTGCAAATGTCTGGTTTGACATAATGAAATACCATATCGCCCATAGTGACGACACGGGGATCTTGAATCCTGCAGAAGATTTCAGACAAGGCTCTGCAATTCTCGAATGCATAAGAGCCAATACCTGTCACCAAACTGCCTATCGTGACACTCGTCAGAGACTGGCATCCATTAAATGCCCAATTGCCTATCGATGTCACAGCATCGGGGATTCTGATGCTGGCCAGACTGCGACACTGTTCAAAGGCCACATCGCCTATGAAGGTCACTCCATTGGGAAGGGTGATGCTGGTCAAACTATGGCATAACCGGAACATGGCACGACCGATTTCAGTGACACCGTCGGGGATGTTGATGCTCGTCAGGCTGCTGCAGCTGGAAAATGCCGCGTCACCTATCGTGGTGACTGACTGGGGAAGCGCTATCGAGGTCAGTTTCGTGCAACCGCTAAATGCCCCTATGCCTATCGTGGTGAGCGAATGAGAGATGTTGATGCTGGTCAGCGAGCTGCAATGATAAAACGCATACCAACCAATTTCTTTGACCCCGTTGCCCATGCTCACACTGGCCAGCTTACTACATTCATTGAACGCATAATCTCCAATGGATGTGACCGAGTTGCCTATCGCACAGCTTTGCAGGCTACTGCAGTAGGAGAATGCTGAATTTCCTATTATAATGACCGAGTTGGGTATGGTAATGTCCGTCAAAGCTGTGCATTCTTTGAATGCACCTTCCCCAATCGTTGTGACGGAGTTTCCAATTTGGCAACTCATCAATCCAGAGCACCCAGAAAAGGTTGAATACTCAATCGAGGTGACAGAATTAGGGATTACAACACTGACCAGGCCGCTGTGTTCGAATGCACCTCCCCCAATCGTTGTGACTGAATTGGGGATAACGACACCGGTCAGCCCGCTGCAGTCTTGAAATGCACTATTGCCAATAGAAGTGACAGTAAGAATATCATCATGTGTAACATAACCATTATCTGTCCATATATAATGTACCTTATCTGGAATAGAAATGTTTCCTGAAATGCCCGCATTTCTTGCCACTTTACATGTGTAGTCGCCGGTTTTACTATATTTAAGACCATTGTATTCAAAGGCCAAAACTACATGACCTGTTAACAGTAGCAAGATAACCGTCAGGAAAAAGCGTTTGATAATATTCATGATGGTAAAGTTTATATTGTAGTAATAGGTTTATCAAAAAAATGCCTAAAATGATAGGAATTCTTTGCAAATATAACGATAAAAGTGCAAAAAGCAAAGCACATTATCTATTTTTGCAAAAAAATGATGATAATTGAGGGTTTAATGTTGAGTGGCTAGAAAAGTAAGATAGTAAAGCTGTGATTTAGAGGAGGTAGAGGTGCATCTCGCAGCGGGAGCAGTCGCAATCGACGCGCAGCAAGGTGCCGGCATTGCGCAGATACAATTCTGCTGGCAATTTCTTGGCTTTGGGGTCAAGTCGGCAAGCTCCCAGCTCACGCCTCAGGCAGTAGCGCGTGTGCATCACGGGCACAGGTTCGCTGCCGGCAGGTTTCTGCACCTCAATGGCCGGTGTGATGCGCTCCACGCCGTGGTCGCGATAGAATTCCTCGGCCAGATGATTGGCCACATTGTCGGCACTTGCAAGCTCCGTTGCAAAGCAAGGAGCAGTGCGATCCTCGGAGCGCCGCACATCACGGTGATAGGTGAGCCGCTGTGCACGGTCGAGCAACTCGATGGTCTCGCGGCGCAAGCGGGTGAGCAACGATGACGGGATGAAACATCCGTCGAGCAACTCGGCCTCATGTAATTCATAGATGGTATTTCCCAGTTTGGCAAGCACTTGACGCTGCTTGTCGGCCTGTGGCGACTGAGCCGGCTGAATGGCATCGCTGTCGAGGCGGTGCGTCACGCGGTTGCCACGCTCGTCGCTCAGCGTGAGCGTGACACCACCCGGCACAAGAGTCAGCCGGGCATCGACGGCAATGCGCCGCTCGGCACTGGGTTTTGCAAGAATATCGTTCATCGCCTTGTCGTGGGTGCGATAGATCATGGCACCAGCGGGAATCTGCACCTCTTCGTTGAGCACCACACGTTTGCCATTGGCCACATTCACGCGACAGCCCTCATACTCTCCACGAGCATTCACAAAGCTCAGTCCGTCGCCATTGGCAAGCGGTTTTCGGGTATCAATCTCTAGGGTCTTGCCCCGCACATTGCGAGCCTTGCCCAGTGGTTCGCCCATCGATTTAGGCGTGTTGAGCGAAGCCATGCTATGGCCGTTGGGCAAGCGGTGAGCGTCGGCAAAATAGGTAGTGAACGAGCGGTTGAAACTCTTTGCCACATCGGGTTCAAAACTGAAGACCGATGTGCCACATGACGAGCGCTCAAGCGCCCCCTCGCTGGCAGCAATGATGCGGTCAAGGGCACGGCGATAGTAGGCGACCACATTTTTCACATAGCCCACATCCTTGAGCCGGCCCTCAATCTTGAACGACGACACGCCCGCCTCAATCATCTGGGCAAGACGGCTGCTCATATTCAGGTCGCGCAACGACAGCAAGTGTTTGTTCTCCACGAGTTTGCGCCCCGCGCCATCCTCCAGGTCATAGGCAAGACGGCACATCTGGGCACACTCGCCACGGTTGGCGCTGCGCCCCTTTACCATCTCACTCACCTGGCAACGACCACTGTAGCTCACGCACAGGGCACCGTGCACAAATGCCTCGATGGGCACCTGCACGCTGTCGGCAATGCTCCGGGTCTCGTCAAGGCTCAGCTCGCGCGCGAGCACCAGCTGCGAGAAGCCCGCCGCCTCCAGGAACCGGGCCTTCTGGGGTGTGCGCAGGTCGCACTGCGTGCTGGCATGCAAGGCAATGGGCGGCAGGTCCATGCGCAAGATGCCCATATCCTGCACAATGATGGCATCAACCCCCGCGTGGTACAGGTCGGCTATGAGTCGCTCTACCCGGGGCAACTCGTGGTCATAGACCAACGTGTTGACCGTGGCATAGATGCGCGCGTTAAATTGATGTGCGAACTCAACGGCACGCTTCACCTCGTCGAGCGAATTGCCCGCCGAAGCACGCGCCCCGAAAGCCGAGGCACCCATATACACCGCATCGGCACCATGCCTAATAGCCTCAATGGCAATGTCGGCATCACGCGCCGGTGCCAGCAACTCTATTTTACGGACTGATGGCTTCATCGTGGTGCAAAATTAAGAAAAACTACCGTTTTTTTGCCATTTTCGCTCCCATAATTCACATTTTGCACCTTGATTTAATAGTTTTTTGGTTTTCAGCGCTTGCAATGTTTAGAATTATGAGTAATTTTGCAGGTTGAAATGCCACGCTCGCGCGTGGCGTGATTTAAACTCAAATTGCGAATGAAACGTTTCTCTATCATATTGGCAGGCTTGTCACTGCTTGTTTTGGGGTCTTGCGGCGAATACAACAAGGCCATGAAGAGCTCGGACTACAACTACAAGTTCGAGTTCGCCAAGCGAGCTTTTGAGCAAAAGAAGTATGCCCAAGCTTATACCTTGCTCGAAGATGTCATCTCCGTGTTTCGCGGCACCGACAAGGGCGAGGAATCGCTCTACCTGCTCGGCCTCAGCTACTACGAGAACAAGGACTACCTGAATGCCGGCTCCTACTTCAAGCAGTACTACACTCAGTATCCTAAAGGCCAATATGCCGAGCTGGCTCGCTTCTATGCCGGCTACGGCTACTACCTTGACTCGCCCGACCCACAGCTCGACCAGTCCGAGACCATCAAGGCCATCGAGGAGCTGCAGGCCTTCCTCGACTACTTCCCTAAGAGCGACAAAGTGTCGATTGCGCAAAGCGCCATCTTTGAGTTGCAGGACAAGCTCGTCAAAAAAGAACTGGAGAATGCCACGCTCTACTACAACTTGGGCAACTACATGGGCAACAACTACGAGAGCGCCGTCATCACGGCCAAGAACGCCATCAAGGACTACCCCTACAGCAAGTATAAGGAAGACCTTGAGATGATTATCCTCAAGTCACGCTTCAGCGAAGCCGAGCAGAGTGTTAATGAAAAGAAGGAAGAACGTTACCGCACAGTCATCGACGAGTACTACGCCTTCATTAACGACTACCCCGACAGCAAGTATCGCAAAGAAGCCGACAATATCTTCAAAATTGCAAGCAAACACGTCAACAACAATTAATTATCATATTTTTCACAATGGATTACAAGAAAGCTAACGCACCCATCAACACCACGGTACACGATCTTATTGAGATGGCACAACCAACTGGCAACATCTACGAGACCGTTGCCATCATCGGTAAGAGAGCTAACCAAATCTCGGCAGAGATGAAAAGCGACCTCGAAAAGAAACTCCAAGAGTTTGCAACACTCAACGATAACCTCGAAGAGATTTCTGAGAACCGGGAGCAAATTGAGATTTCGAAGTACTACGAGAAGTTGCCGAAACCCACCCTCATCGCCACTCAGGAGTATTGCGACGGCAAGCTCGTGTATCGCAACGTAGCTAAGGAGAAAGACGACAATTAACTTCTAAACACACCCGCTTTTACGGTGCAAAATCAATGCCCTGCTTTCATCGCGAGAGCAGGGCATCTTTTCAGGAAAGGTTTTACTGTTTTGAAGTGTTTGCCTCATCCCAATTCAGTCATTAGGATTCTGTTTATCAGATTGCTGTTTCTACATTCTATTATATAGACGCACTGAGTGCCCATTTTGTTGCATAGGACCCGTTAATATCTTGTGAATAATTTTAGAGGTGATAGTGTTGGGCATTCCAAGCAACAACATTAACTTTGCACCATAACAAAAAACGAACCACTATGGAATTTGAACTCACTAAAGAACAACGACGCGCGCAGCGTCAACGCCCTCGCCACGAGAGCGAGATAACATCAGACTATGGCAAGCAACAACCTCAAGACCTTGATATCGAGGCCGCGGTGCTCGGTGCCCTCATGCTCGAGAAGAATGCCTACTCAATCGTGTGCGACATCCTCAGCCCGCAGAGTTTCTACGATAACGCCAATGCCAGAATTTACGAGGCCATTCAAGCCCTGGGCGCAAGCCAGCGACCCATCGACATGCTCACCGTCACCGAGCAACTGCGTAGCAACGGTACGCTCGAAGAGGCCGGCGGTGCGGTACGCATCTCTGAACTTACCAGCCGCGTAATCAGCGCGGCCAACGTTGAGTATCACGCACGAATTGTCGCACAAAAGTTCCTTGCCCGTGAACTCATCAGCTTCAGTTCGCAGATTGGCACCCTCGCATTCGACGATGGTATTGATGTCTACGACCTGCTGCAAGAAGCCGAGGGCAAACTTTTCGAAATCTCCAAGAAGACACTCAAGCGAGATGTGACACAAATTGACCCCGTCATCAACGAGGCTATCGCAAAAATCGAAGATGCCGCCAATCGTGATAGCGGACTCAGCGGACTGCAGAGCGGTTTCCGAGGCATTGACAAGATTACCTCAGGCTGGCAAAACAGCGACCTCATCATCATCGCTGCACGTCCTGCTATGGGCAAAACAGCTTTAGTACTCTCTATGGCCAAGAATATGGCCGTCGATTATAACATTCCGGTGGCTTTCTTCTCGCTTGAGATGTCGAATCTGCAGCTCGTGAACCGCCTCATCAGCAACGTGTGTAACCTCAAGAGTGAAAAGATTAAGAGCGGAAAACTCGAACCTAACGAGTGGGACAACCTCATGACCCGCGTGAAACAACTCTACTCCGCCCCACTCTATATCGACGACACTCCATCACTTTCCATCTTCGAACTGCAGACCAAGGCCCGACGGCTCGTGAGCGAGCATGGCGTGAAAATCATCATCATCGACTACCTACAACTCATGAACGCATCAGGCATGAAATATGGTAGCCGTGAACAGGAGGTGAGTACCATCTCGCGCTCGCTCAAGCAACTTGCTAAGGAGCTTGACATCCCCATCATAGCCCTGTCGCAGCTCAACCGAAGCGTTGAGAATCGTGGCGATGACCGCAACGGCAAGCGGCCTCAGCTCAGCGACCTGCGTGAGTCGGGTGCCATTGAGCAAGATGCCGACATCGTGTGCTTCATTCACCGACCCGAATACTACTTACGCTCAACCGAGGATGGCCAAAACAACGACATTCGAGGTGTCTCTGAATTCATCATCGCCAAGCATCGTAGCGGTGCCGTTGACGATGTTCAGCTGCGCTTTGTGGCACAATATGCCCGATTCGAGAATTGGGACGACAATCTCTACAGCAACAATACACAGCAAAACACTGTTGAATCTAAGCTGAACAGCGACAACGAAACCGCCCCCACAAGCGATGGCATTCCGGCACTTGACAATAATCAACTCCCGCCGCCCAACGTTGACTTCATGAGAGATCCTAACGAACCCCAAGCACCCTTCTAAGTCTACTGACTGAATTGGATTAGAGGCGAGTATTGTCGGCGTAGCTGTAATAGTTGCCGCCTCGGCACACGATGATGTGGTCGAGCAGCGCAATGCCCACGGCATCGCAGCCGGCTTTGACCTGGCGGGTGAGACTATCGTCCTGCGGACTGGGTTGCAACGTGTCTGACGGGTGATTGTGCGCCAGAATCATTGCGTCGGCAAGATGCTCAAGGGCAGTTCGCAAAATAATCTTGACATCGCCCACAGCCATAGCAGTTCCACCAGAACTGATACGGTAACTGCCCGTGATGCGACGACCGCGATTGAGCAGCAGAATCCATATCTCCTCATGCTCCAAGTGCTCCAGGCGTTGACGCAAGTACTGATAAGCGTCACGACTCTCGCGCACCAGGCTATCTTCCTCAAACTTCTCGAGCTGATAACGCCTCGACAGTTCAAGCGCGGCAAGCACCTCAATGGCCTTGACCTCACCGATGCCCTTGTAGCGCATCAGGTCCTTGATGCCATTGCGTGCCACCAGATAGAGTTTGTTGTTATGGTCGCGCAAGATGCGTTGGCACAGCTCAACAACCGATTCGCCCGGTGTTCCGCTGCCTATGATAATGGCAAGCAACTCGGCAGTCGATAGCGATTCAAATCCCTTTTCCTTAGCTTTCTCGCGTGGACGGTCCTCGGCAGCCAGCTGCGTCTTCAATGCCCGCGACAGGGTCTGCTCATAGCGTTCTTTTTCCATAGCTTGCAGTATTATTTGCCTTTGCGCATAGCGATTTCCTGATCCAGGTCACGACCGTGACGCAAGAGAATTTTCCACACAAATGCCTTGATAAAGCCGTAACCATAGCTGAACAGTTGCACAAAGCTGGTAACGACAGCGAGCGAGGCAATCTTCAGGTTTCTAGTCTTGAGCAAGGCGCTTACCCATAGCATCACCGCATACAAGGCCAACGGCAATATGCACCACCAGCGCCAAAAGATGGCAAGCAAAATGAGTGCCAGGCATCCCAACAAAAACACAGCGGGAAGGGTGTGCACCACCTTGAGCGAGTCGGGGTAAAGCAACTTGAGGGTAATGCGCGACATGCCGAACACATAGGTCTGGCGCGCAAACTTCTTGAGACTGGTGCGGCGCTTGTGGTAGACATAGGCCTCGCGAATGAGCCTGATGGCAAAACCGGCCTGGCGAATGCGGGTGCTCATGTCAATGTCCTCGCTGAACATCTCGCGGAAGCCCCCTACCCGCTCCCACACCTCGCGGCTATAGCCCATATTGAAGGAGCGTGGTACAAATTTTTCGAGCTGCACCTTGCCGCCTCTAATGCCACCTGTGGTGAGAAACGAGGTCATGGAGAAGTTGATGGCCTTCTGCACATCGGTGAAATCGTCGCTTGCCGCATCGGGACCGCCAAAGCAGGGCACAAAGTCTTTCTCAAGTGCAGCACGCAATGTGGCAAAGTAACCTTCAGGTATCACACAGTCGCTATCGAAGAACACGAAGTACTCGCCTCGCGCTCGCTCAATGCCATAGTTGCGCGCTATGCTGCGGCCCTCGTTCTCCTTATAATAATAGTGTACGTCAACGGCATCTTCATAGGCCTTGACCTGGGATTCACAGCGCACGGTAGAACCGTCCTCAACAATCAGCACCTCAAAATCGGTACACGTTTGCCGGCTCAGACTCTGCATCAGGTCTTGAATCTCGTCAGGACGATTATACACAGGGATTATGACTGAAAAATAGGGGGTCTGCGTCATGATTTCATTGATTTTCTATGCAAATTTAGATAAGTTTCACCGCTCAAGCAACTTTCTGCACCTTTATTTTTTGGATATTAATGGAATTCAAGCTAACTTTGCATAATTCTATACCCTTATACTGACTAAAACAAAAACGAGAATATCTTATGCGAAAACTTTACATCACACTATGTGTCGCCCTCACCGCCATGGTGGCGGTTGCCAATGCCCCTGCAGGCTATTACAAGTCGATCAACGGCAAGAGCGGACAAGCGCTGAAAGACGCCCTATTCAACCTCATCAGGCCTCACACCGCTGTCTACTACAGCAGTTTGTGGTACTATTTCAACAACACCGACTGCATGGCCGACGACCCAAGTCGCGTGTGGGATATGTACAGTGACAATGAATACTACTTTCGCGGTTCAAGCTCGGTGCCGGGCATGAACAAGGAGCACTCGTTGCCCAAGAGCTGGTGGGGTGGCGGCGATGATATCACCCTTTACCCAAGTTACACCGACCTGTTCCACCTCTACCCCAGCGATGCCGAGGCCAACACCGCCAAACTGCACTGGCCACTGGGCGAGGTCTCAACTGTGGTGTTCAATAACGGTGTGACAAAAACCGGTACTCCTAAGTCAGGTCAAGGCGGTGGAGCCGGAACCGTGTTTGAGCCCGACGACCGCTACAAGGGTGACTTTGCACGCACCTACTTCTATATGGCCACCTGCTATCAGGACTACACCTGGAAGTACACCTTCATGATGAGCAATGCCAGTACCAACTGGAAGACACTGAACGAGTGGTCGATTGCACTGCTCCTGCGCTGGGCCCGTGAAGACCCCGTGAGCGACAAGGAAAAAGCTCGCAACGAAGCCGTGTATCGCGTACAGAACAACCGCAACCCGTTTATCGACAACCCCGAACTCATCGAATACATCTGGGGCGACAAGCAAGGCCAGGTTTACAATGGCGACGGCGGTGAAGTGACCGGCGAACCCGAACTCATCACGCCCACCCAAGGCACATTGCTTGACTTCGGCGAAGTAGCCATCGGCAAATCGCTGCAGTACACCGTCTTCATCAAAGGCCGGAACCTGACGCACGACTTGAGCGTACAACTCTACAAGGCCGACTACAAGATGTTCTCAGTCAACGTCACAAGCATTGACCGCACCATTGCCAACTCTGAAGAGGGTTATCCGCTGGTCATCACCTATACCCCCACTGCTGTGGGTGAGCACACCGCCAAGTTGCTGCTAAGCGACGGCGGACTGGTGGGCAGCATCGGTGTGGAACTGCAAGCCAAGTGTAGCGAGGTGCCGACGCTCAACGCGCTTGAGGCTCTGCCGGCTACCGACATTACCGACAACAGCTATGTGGCCAACTGGACCCCTGCCACACAGGAAATCGACTTCTATCTGTTGAACCGCACCGTCTATGACAAGGACAACAACATAGTCCTTTCAGAGACCCTCAACATCGATGCCGAGGATACCAGCTATCCTGTCACCGACTTTGAACCGGGGCAGACTCAGACCTACACCGTGCAAAGCTCACGACTGGGCTACACCTCACCCGAATCTAACGTCATCACCGTTACCACAACCGGCATTAACGATGTCAAGGTCGACAAACCGCTCGCCATCATCGCTATGGACGGCGCTGTGCTCATCAAGTGCAGTGAGCCGCTGGGCGTGGCACGAATCTTCAACATGAACGGCCAGCTCGTCAAGGAAATCAGCAACCTGGAGAATGATGCCATCATCGCACTGCCACAGGGTGTCTACTTCATGACAACGAGCACCAGCCGAAAAGCGCATAAACTAATCATTAAATAACTTCATTATCTTTAAACAACTAAACCTAAACAAGCTATGCCTAAAATTTCACAACGCGGCATTGACATGCCCGCATCGCCCATCCGCAAATTGGCTCCCTTTGCAGTAGCTGCCAAGCAGAGAGGCATTAAGGTCTATCACCTCAACATCGGTCAGCCCGATATCGCCACACCCCAAGAGGGCCTCGACGCGCTCAAGAACGTGGATCGCAAGGTGCTCGAGTACTCCCCTTCTCAAGGTTACCAGAGCTACCTCGACAAACTCGTGGGCTACTATAACCGTTACAACATTAACCTGGAACCTGGCAACATTCTTGTCACTTGCGGTGGTAGCGAGGCCCTGCAGTTTGCTTTCCTCGCCTGCTTCAATCCGGGCGACGAACTCATTGTACCCGAACCGGTGTATGCCAACTATATGGGCTTTGCCTGCGAGATGGGTGTGAAAGTGCGCACCATCACCACCAAAATCGAGAATGGTTTTGCCCTGCCATCGATTGAGGAGTTTGAGAAACTTATCAACGAGCACACTCGTGCCATCATGATATGCAACCCCAACAACCCCACCGGACAGCTCTACTCCGACGATGAACTCATGCAACTGCGTGACCTGGTCAAGAAGCATGACCTGTACCTGATTAGCGATGAGGTGTATCGTGAATTCCGCTACAGCGACAAGCCGTATCTGAGTGCCCTGCATCTTGAGGGTATCGAGAACAATGCCATCGTCATTGACTCGGTGTCGAAGCGTTACAGCGAGTGCGGCATCCGCATCGGTGCTTTCATCACCCGCAACAAGGAGCTCATGACCACCGTCATGAAGTTTGCGCAGGCCCGTCTCAGCCCCCCATTGATCGGTCAGCTTGTCGCCGAGGCTTCACTCGACGCGCCACAGGCTTACCATCAAGGCGTGTATGACGAGTACATCGCTCGCCGCAACTGCCTGGTTGAGGGCTTGAACAAGATTCCAGGAGTCTTTGCCCCAATGCCCACCGGAGCATTCTACGCTATGGTCAAGTTGCCCGTGCAAGACTGCGATGACTTCTGCCGCTGGTGTCTTGAGGAGTTCAACTACGAGGGTGAGACCGTAATGATGGCTCCCGCCACCGGTTTCTACGCAACCCCCGGACTCGGCAAGAACGAAGTGCGCATGGCCTATGTGCTCAAGAAAGAAGACCTGGAGCGCGCGCTCGTGGTCCTCGAAAAGGCACTGGAAGCCTATAACGCTCGCAAATAATAATTGCAATAACTTGATGTGCCAAAAGACCAATCTTTTGGCACATCATTTTTATCGTCATACTCACTTAACCGCCACAATATGCTACAAGCCGGCAACCAACCCAAGAAGATGCCCATCGTGCTCTACGCGATGCTCTTGGTCATCGCCATTGCCGCAATGATTGCGCTGAAACATTGCAGCACCGAGCGCTTTGCGATTGCCGATGCCGGCAACGCGTCAGGGGGTGACACCATTGATGTGGCGATTGAATACTCTCCACTGTCCTACTACACCTACGACGACACCCTGGGCGGTTTCCACTACGACTTGTTCAGGCTCATAGCCGGTGAGCGCCATGTTCACTTCAAGTTTCATCCTATCGTGACGCTCCAAAAGGCTATTGACGGACTCAACAAGGGCCAGTTCGACATCATGGCGGTTCAATTTCCGGTCACCGCGGCCAATAAGCAGCACTACCTCTTCACCGAACCCGTCATGCTCGACCGCCAGGTGCTGGTGCAGCGCAAAGACCCGAAAACCGGCAAGGCTAAGGTGCACTCGCAACTGGACCTCGCCGGTTGCACCCTGCACATCGTGAAAGGTTCGCCCATGAAAGAGCGCATTGAGGGACTCAGCCGCGAGATTGGCGGCGACATCCATATCGTGGTCGATGACATTTACGGACCCGAGCAACTCTTTCTGCAAGTGGCTTCAGGCGAAATCGACTATGCTGTGATTAATGAGTCAATCGCTGCCAGCTTGGCACAACAATACAACGGAACGGTCGACGTCACGACAGCCATCAGCTTCACGCAGTTCCAGTCATGGGTGCTCAGCAAGAATAGTAGCCGGTTGTGCGACAGCCTCAATGCATGGCTCAAATATGTGCAACAGTTGCCTCAATTCGACAAAATTTCATCACGTTATTTTCCCAATTACGAACCTAATAAACAATAAGCATTTACAAACCATTAAATAACAAAGATTATGAAAACTACCATCATCATCTGTGTCGCAACTGCCCTCTTGGCATCAGCGCTCACTTGCTGCAGTGCTCAAAAATCGGTCCAGGGCACTCAAGTAGAGAAACTCGATGAATCGCAACTGCAGAAGTTCATCACTTCGCAAGAGCGGCCCGACTACACATTCAGGGAATCCATGTTCATCAACAATACCGACTATCTTATCTCAAAATTACCTAAACTGTCACTTGGCCAACTCGAGAGCTTTCTGGACATCGTCAACAGCATGAACAGAGAAAACGACATGATGCTTTTGATGAGAGACCGTGCTGCTGCTTCGATTAAGGGAGGTCTGCAAGCTGCTATCAACAAATATAGCAGCAAACCCGACATGGTCGTTCAGAACCTGCAGGAACGTGACGAGAACAAACGCAAACTCAGTTTGGTCAAGGATATGCTCGAAAGCACCATTGAAAAGAAGAAAAACCAGGTGTTCAATGTGCCACAAGGCGACATCGTCTACTACAACGAAAGGACCTTTGGCGGCATGTTGCCCCCCAACGGTTTCATCCTTGAGAAGAAAGATAATGGCAAGACCTATCTCACCGTGCCCACTGGGTTCAACAGCGATACTACTGTTGTAGCGCCCGACGAAGCTCTTGCCCACATCAAAGATCTCTTCATCGAAGGCAAAGCCTACGAGATTGCCCCGCTTTATCTCACTCCATTCCGCATCTTTGATGCCCCCTCGTGGTCGCTGGAGGTTAGGTTCTCAAACGGCGAAACCCTCTCGTCTTATGGTCAGCAATCTAGCCCCAACAACGATGGGCTAAACAAGATCAGCGAATATGTGCATTCCTTTATGCCAAAAATCGATCCACGCTACTAAACTCATTCTATATTACCCGAACCTGTATCGGCCTTGAGCTTTTCATCTAATGCAATTTGTCATTATCGCTATGCCCTTACAGGTTTGGGCTTATTATTCTGGTTAATTGCTTTATGACAATGTTATTTAAATGCCTCAACAAACAGCTGTGGACTGCGCTGCTCATCATGATAGCAGTGATGACCGTTGCGTGCAGTGACAGCAATAACAACAACGAGCCGAACCCCACGCCCACCGACCCGGTTGAAGAACAACTTGCTCAAATGTCCTTGCGGCAAAAGGTGGGACAGATGTTCGTCATTCGTCCCGAAGCCCTGCTCGTAGGTATGGATGACCTGCACGATGTCACCGCGAATGCCGTCACATCTCTTTCCGATGGTATGGTCTCCACCAATATGCAATATCCCGCCGGAGGCATCATTCTCTATGCACACAACATTACCACACCCTCTCAAATCACTACCTTGACCAAGCAACTGCACAGCCTCCCGGGCAATCCGCTGCTTTACATCGATGAAGAGGGCGGACGTGTGGCACGCATTGGCCGCAACAAGAACTTCAATGTGCCAAAATATGCCAGCATGGGTGCCATCGGGGCCACCGGCAATCCCATCAACGCTCAGCAAGCCGGTGTTTCCATTGGCAGCTATCTACGGTTTTATGGTTTTGACGTTGACTTAGCTCCTGTTGCCGATGTCAACACCAATCCCGACAATGTGGTGATTGGCGACCGTGCTTTCAGCGACAATCCCACTGTGGCAGCAAGCATGGTCGAGGCTTTCCTCAACGGCCTGCACAGTAGCCATGTCGTTGGATGCCTCAAACACTTCCCGGGGCACGGCGACACCAAGACCGATACGCATTATGGCTACGCCGAAACCCTGAAATCGTGGCAAGAGATGCTCAACTGCGAGATGATTCCTTTCAAGAGAGGGATTGAGGCGGGTGCCATGTTTATTATGACGGCTCACATAGCCACGCCCAATATCACCGGCAATAACGACCCCGCCACCATGTCACCGGTCATCCTGCAGGACAAACTGCGAGGTGAACTCGGCTTTGACGGCATCATCATCACCGATGGTATGGAGATGGGAGCCATCACTTCGCAATATACGAATGCTGAAGCAACCATCGGTGCCATCAAGGCCGGGGCCGATATCATTCTCGGCCCGCACAACTACAAAAAGGCCTTTGATGCCGTGGTACAAGCGGTGCAAAACGGTGAGATCAGCGAGGAGCGCATCGACCAAAGTGTTAGGCGCATCTTGCGTGTGAAGCAGGCTCTCGCCATCTGGCCACGATACACAAATTGATTTGCATTTATGCCAAGCTTATACTAACTTTGCGACAACTATGGAAAACAAAAAGCATATACTTGACTTCACACTGAAGCAGAAATTGCTACTCGGTGACAACTATGCCCTGCTCAAGCTCTCGCCCAACAAGGGCGAGCTGCCTCCCTGCGAGCCAGGCCAGTTTGCCCAGGTGCTGGTACCCGGCAGCAAGAACACCTTCCTGCGTCGGCCCATCTCCATTTGTTATACCGAACCTAACGAAAACCTGCTGTGGCTGCTCGTGCGCCGCGCCGGCGAGGGCACTGCAGCCCTGTGCGACCTGTGCGAGGGCAGCAAACTCAACATCATGCTCCCGTTGGGCCATGGCTTCACCTTGCATCGCGACGGCACCATGCTGCTCGTGGGCGGTGGCGTGGGCGTTGCACCCCTGCTCATGCTGGGCAAGGTGCTCAAGGAGCAAGGCACGCAGCCACAATTCTTGCTGGGAGCGCGCTCTAAAGGAGACTTGCTATTAATTGACAAATTCACCGAATTGGGCGAGGTGCACATCACCACCGACGACGGCTCGGCCGGCGTTCACGGCGTGGTCACCAAGCACCCCGTGCTCACCGGCGGCAACATAGCCCACATTGCCTGTTGCGGACCCATGCCCATGATGCGCGCGGTGGCTGCACTGGCTCGCCGACAAGGCATCGACTGCGAGGTGTCGCTCGAGAATCTCATGGCTTGCGGCATGGGCGCCTGCCTGTGCTGTGTTGAAGACACTGCCGACGCCGGCAATGTGTGCGTGTGTACTGAAGGACCTGTTTTTAACATCAATCGACTCAAATGGCAAATTTAAGCGTTAACATAGGCAATCTGCAACTCAAGAATCCCGTCATGACGGCTTCGGGCACCTTCGGCTACGGCGAAGAGTTTGCCGACCTCATCGACCTCAACCAGCTTGGCGGCATCATCGTCAAGGGCACGACCCGAATGCCTCGGCAGGGCAACCCCTATCCCCGCATGGTCGAGACACCCAGCGGCATGCTCAATGCCGTGGGACTCCAGAACAAGGGTGTTGACTACTTTGTAGAGCACATCTATCCCCGCATCTGCGACCTCGACACTGCCATCATCGTCAATGTGAGCGGCTCTACCATCGACGACTATGTGGCCGTGTGCGAGCGACTCAATCCGCTGGACAAGGTCGCTGCCGTCGAAATCAACATCTCATGCCCCAATGTCAAGCAGGGCGGCATGACCTTCGGCACCACCTGCACGGGTGCGCAAAGCGTGGTCAGCGCTTGCCGCAAGGCTTATGACGGCACCATGATTGTGAAACTCACTCCAAATGTCACCGATGTCACCGAGATAGCCCGCGCTGCCCAGGAGGCTGGCGCCGACGCCCTCTCGCTCACCAACACCTTCCTGGGCATGGCCATCGATGTAGAGCGACAAGTGCCCTGCCTGTCCACCATCACCGGCGGACTCTCAGGACCCTGCATACGGCCCATTGCCGTGCGCATGGTGTGGCAAGTGGCCAAGGCGGTTAATATCCCTGTAATAGGCCTTGGCGGCATCATGAACGGACGTGATGCACTCGAGTTCATCCTCGCCGGTGCCACCGCCGTGCAGTTCGGCACCGCCAACTTCGTCGATCCGCAGGCCACCATCAAGGCCATCGGCTACATCAACGACTACCTCGACCGACACGGCCTCGACAGCGTCAACCAGCTCATCGGCGCCCTCAAAACCTAAAAACATAAATAATCACAGATAAACCCTCTCAGCACAATGAAAACTCTCAAATCCACTCTCCTCCTGCTTTTGGCTTTATCAATCGCCATTCCCATGCAGGCCTACGATTTCAAGTTCGAAGGCATTTGTTACAAGATAAATTCCGATGGCACCACGGTCTATGCCACCTATGAACAAAAGGGCATGCCCTCCTATTCTTTCATACCCCTTGAAATTGACTTCCCCTCTAAGGTTACTTTCGGCGGTAAAACCTACACAGTCACCGCCATTGGCGATAGCGCCTTCTGGGGATGCGACGTCATCATGTCTTTCACCCTGTCGCCCACCATCAAGTCGATTGGCGACAAGGCTTTCTACAACTGCCAGGGAATCAAAAACATCTACATTCCACCCACCGTTCGGGATATGCAAACCGAGGTCTTTGCCATGTGCAAGTCATTGCAACATGCCTGTCTCAACCACACACCCTATTCAAGCTATTTGGACGGTAGCGACAACATGGGATGGGGAATATTCAATTCATGCACCGCTTTGGAATCTGTCACAATCGGACCCAATATCAAAAAAATGACCGGATATGAGTTTTCCAACTGCACAAACCTCTCCGAAGTCATCTGCCTCGGCGACTATGCGCCAACTGCTCAAAGCAGCTCATTCAACAACCTCTCAAAGGATAAGATCTACATCCATGTTCCCGTGGGGTGCAAATCGTCATATCTGAGTCATGGTTGGACAGGTTTCTCCCATCTCATCGAAGACCTCCCCACTCCATCCGACAAAGGTGATGTCAACACCGACGGCATAGTGAATGTCTCCGATGTCACCACACTCATCAACATCATCCTCGGTGTCAATTGATTCTTTGATTAGGGTTGATGAATTAGGCTTGAGAGATTCCTCCCTGACAAGATTGGTGTGAGCGGATATGAGATCTTTTGTTATACTGTGTCGAGAGAAGGCAGTATTACAGGAATATGCAAGAGCACGGTGACTTATTCCCAAATTTTTATATGTAAAAAAGCGACTTACTCCATTTTTAAAGGTTTCCTTCCCGCTCACCACACATTCCCCCCTGGGGACTCCCCTCATTTACTCATCTGCTCATTTCCTTGTTTACATTACACGTCTACTGCTCTACTTAATCACCACGGGGTCAAGGAAGTAGAGGAGCTTTAATTAATTCACAGAAATTCTCAGCCGAGGGTGCGACATCACCCTCGGCTGACACACGGTATCGAAAAAGCTGTTTCTCTATATTTCACTCACAATCGGTTGCGCTCCTCTTGACCGGCGTGGCTGCCCTTGTAGCGGCTGCGGGTGGCGTTGAATCGCCAAGAAATGTCGATGCCGAAGCGACGCTTGTCTTGATACTCGTGGTACTGTGTGCGGATGTTGATGCCGCCATAGGCAACTCGCTCCATGTAATTAGTTTTGAAAATATCATTAGCAAGGATGGCAACACTCAAACTTTTGTCCTTAAGGAACTGTTTGCCCAGACGCAGATTCAGATAGCCATTGGCCTCGGTCTGGCAAGGGCCTGATTCATTGTAAGGAGTGAAACCACCTTTGACATTCAAGAGCCATGAGTGTGGTAACGAGAAGGTGTTGTCAAGCGTTATTACGGAAATAAGCCCATTCCACTTGTGGGTGATGCCCAACGGATACACATCGTCGTTGCAGAAATAGAGGTCTGCCGAATAGTTCATCTGCCAAATACCCACTTTAGGCGTGAAACTTAATGTAATGCCATAATACTCCTGTTTGGGTGTATTGCGGTAGTCCATGATGACCACGCCGGGATGGTTTACGTCATCATAGGCAGTCTGGAAAGAGCGTATCGTGTTCTTGTGGTATTGATAGTATGCTTCTACATTTATCCACTTCCATGAGGAAGACCACGAGAAATTGTGATGGGTCTGCGGTTGCAAGAGTGGATTACCTGTATCGTACTCGTACTTGCTGCGATAATTGACCGAAGAAGACAACAGGCTATACTGTGGATTGTATCGCGAGCAGTTATAAGACAATCGGTGCTGCCAATTCTCTGAGTTATAAGCCAGCGATACACGCGGGATCAATACTGAATAGTCAGGACTCATCTCATCATTGCGCTGACCGTCGATGTCATAAATATTATGCTCATTTTGCCATCTCAGGCCCGTGTTTATTGAGAACTTGCCCAGTTGCAGCGAGTAGTTGGCAAAAAGCGACCATATTGATGTTTCTTGTTTCACATGACTATCGGCTGAGAAGCCACTTTGGATGAAATCGTGAGTGCGATGTACCGAGGAGGCTTCTTCGCCAAAGGTCAGTTTCCCTTTTGGTACAGGTGCTGTAACAACCAATTTTTCAGCCAACAGATGATCCTTTGAGTTGGTTTGGCTACTGACAGTGGTTGAGCCTTCGGTGCCGCCTTCCATCTCTTTAAGAGACTCTGATTGATAGAAATCTG
>CAMKGM010000028.1 GCA_946412245.1 uncultured Bacteroidales bacterium | reverse complement strand
GATAGCGGCACTGGCGGTGATAAGCATCCTCTATCACGTCGCCGGCGGCGACCCCATTACTTAACGCACACTAATATTTCAATAATTCTGAGCGAAGCGAGGCTTTTTGAAGCTTTTCGTACTATTTGAGAGTAAGTCTTAGGACGATTAGGTATGAAAAAAAAGGTGGTGGAGCAGGGCCTAATCGACCCAAAAAGCAAAAAAATCATCATTTTTTTCATTTTTTCTCCATTTTCAGTTGCCAGTTCAAAAATTATTTGTACCTTTGCAACCGCAATTCAACTTTTGCACCTCATGTTGACTCCGTAGCTCAGTTGGTAGAGCAATTGACTCTTAATCAATGGGTCGAGGGTTCGAGCCCCTCCGGGGTCACAAAAATCGGCTAACAAACCTTAGGTGAGTTGGCCGATTCCTTTTTTTATTCCATTAATATGAATATTTTTTGCAGTTTGAAAAAAATGTGGTAAATTTGGAAAATCATTTTACGACCGGGCACGAGCCGGCCAGCTATGTATAATATCAACAAAACAAACAAGACAATGAAGAAACTGCTGCTACCCATCCTCGCTTTAGCGCTCATGCACATCACCATCAGCGCGCAAGATCAGGGCAAACGATACAACATGTACAGCGTCATGTTCTACAACCTCGAGAACCTGTTCGACACCATTAACAACAATGGTGTGTACGACCTGGAGTTCTCGCCACATGGCGCTCGCCAGTGGAATGGCCAAAAGTACTGGCAAAAGCAGCACAACATGGCCTACGCCATCAGCCAAATGGCTACGCCCAACACGCCCATGGGTCCCGTCATCATAGGCGTGAGCGAGATTGAGAACATCACCGTGCTCGAAGACCTCGTCAAGCAACCCGAAATCAAGAAGTGGCACTTGCAGATTGTGCACCACGACAGCCCCGACCGCCGCGGTGTCGACGTGGGTATCCTCTATAATCCCCGCTACTTCAAGGTGCTCAATGTGACCAATCAGCGACTCACCTTCCCCGACGACTCCACCTTCCGCACCCGCGACCAGATGTGCGTCACCGGAATGCTTGCCGGCGAAAAAGTGAGCGTGCTCGTCAACCACTGGCCCTCACGACTGGGTGGCCAGGAGCGCTCCAGCTTCCGTCGCGAGGCTGCCGCTGCCATGGCACGTCGCACCATTGACTCACTGCTAGTCGATGACCCCAACCAGGGCATCATTTTCATGGGCGACTTGAACGACGACCCGCAGAACAAGAGCTGCGCCGAGGTGCTCAACGCCAAGCGCAACATTGAGGATGTTCACACCGTGAACGACCTCTACAACCCCTGGTGGAAGATTCTGGACCGCGGCATCGGCACTCTGGCCTACAAGGGCGGTTGGAACCTGTTTGACCAAATCATCTTCAACGGCTACTTCACGCGCAACCACGAAGGCAAAGACAAGCCGCAACTCACCTTCTTGCGCGCCGAGGTGCTCAACCGTGAGTTCCTGAAGACCTCTGAGGGCGACCGACTGGGCTATCCGCTACGAACCTACAGCGGCGGTGTGTTCCTCAACGGATTCTCCGACCACTTCCCCACTCAAATTTTCCTGGTCAAGGAAGTACCCTAAACTTGAATCAACTAAAAAACACTTGATAAGATGAACGATGTGAACTTTTACTTGCAGCTCGCCGAGAAGAAAATGACCGAGGCTGCCGATTATTTGGAAGACGCTCTTGCGCACATTCGCGCAGGCAAAGCTAACGTGAAAATTCTGGACGGCATCAGAGTGGATGCCTACGGAAGCAAAATGCCGCTCAACAATGTGGCCAACGTAGTGTGCCCCGACGCACGCACCATTGCCATCACCCCTTGGGACAAGTCGATGATCAAGGTCATCGAGAAAGCCATCATTGACTCTAACGTGGGCATCATGCCCGAGAACAACGGAGAGATGATTAGGCTCAACATTCCGCCGCTGACCGAGGAACGCCGCAAACAACTGGTGAAAGACTCAAAGGCCGAGGCCGAAAAAGCCAAGGTGAGCGTGCGCAACGGACGCCGCGAAGCCATTGAAGGTCTCAAGAAGGCCGTCAAGGAAGGAATGCCTGAGGACGTTGAGAAAGACGGCGAGGAGAAAGTGCAGAAACTGCACGACAAGTATCTCAAGAGAATCGACGAAATCTTTGCCGCCAAGGAGAAAGAGATTCTCACCGTGTAAGCGCGTTCCACTATTAACACTCATAACTGATTCAAGTTTTTAAGAGCGCAAAGCCGGTTTGGAAACTTGAGTAACTAACAAAAACATCACAGGGCGGTTTGAAACAATCCAACCGCCCGTTTCAAATTGCTGCATCATGAAGGAAAACTACATAGTATCAGCACGAAAGTACCGCCCGTCAACCTTCGCCACCGTGGTGGGCCAGAATGCCCTTACCCACACGCTCAAGACCGCCATTGCCGGCGGAAAACTGGCACACGCCTACTTGTTCTGCGGGCCGCGAGGCGTGGGCAAGACCACCTGCGCACGCATCTTTGCCAAGGCCATCAACTGCGAGCATCTGAGCGCCGACGGTGAGCCTTGCAACGAGTGCGAGTCGTGCCGTGCCTTCAATGAGCAGCGCAGCTACAACATTGTGGAGCTGGATGCCGCCAGCAACAACTCGGTCGACGACATTCGCGGCATCACCGAGCAGGTGCGCATTCCGCCACAGGTAGGACACTACCGCGTGTTCATCATCGATGAGGTGCACATGCTCTCGTCGCAAGCGTTCAACGCCTTTCTCAAGACACTTGAGGAACCGCCCGAATACGCCATCTTCATCCTCGCCACCACCGAGAAGCAGAAGATTATCCCCACCATCCTGTCGCGATGCCAAATCTATGACTTCGCACGCATCACTGTGCCCGACATTGTGGCGCAACTGCAATACATAGCCGCCGACCGCGGCGTGGAGGCCGAGAGTGCCGCACTCAATGTAATTGCACAAAAGGCCGACGGTGCCATGCGCGACGCGCTATCAATCTTCGACCAAGTGTCAGCCTCGAGCGAGGGACACATCACCTATCAGAGCACCATCGACAACCTGAACGTGCTGGACCACGACTACTACTTCAGGCTCGACGAAGCGTTCCGCACGGGCGACATTCCCTCCACCCTACTCATCTTCAAGGAAATTCGAGATCACGGATTTGATGCACAATTCTTTGTCAACGGACTGGCTCAGCACTTGCGCGACCTGATGATGGCCAGCTCTCCTCGCACGGCATCACTGCTTGAGATGAACGACGATGTGGCACAGCGTTATGTGGTCGAAGCCGCTAAATTCACACCGGCATTCTACTACAAGGCGATGGACCTGTGCAATACCTGCGACCTGAATTACCGCGATGCCTCGAACAAGCAGTTCCTCGTCGAGCTCACACTCATCAAGATTGTGCAACTCATTGCCGCGCCAGCTGCTTCCGCACCCGCTGCTCCCTCCATCCAAAAGATACAACCCGCAGCAAAGCAACCCGCCACAAAGCCACAGCAGGCAACCACAGCACAACCACAGCAAGCAACCGCAGCTCAACCACAACAAGCAACCGCAGCTCAACCACAACAAGCAACCGCAGCACAACCACAGCCTACCCCACAACAACCCACGGCCCCTGCTTCCGCTCGGCCCATAGCTAAACAACCGGCTACGCCCGCCGCGCAACCCACCCGCACCACCGTGGAGCAAAACCGCATGATGGCAACATCGCAGGTCATGCTCAGTAAGGTGATGAATACCAAGCCAGGCACTGCCCAGCACACACCCGCTACCGACGACTCTGCATCCCAGCCCGCTGTAACTGCAACGCACAGCCACGAAGCTTTCACCGACGAGCAACTGCTGCGCGCGTGGAATGACTACATTGACAAGCACCCGCACGAGCATCTGGTTATCAACACTATGCGCATTTCCAAACCCCGTCGTGTTGACAACGATAAGTTTGAAATCACAGTGCAGAACACCGGGCAAGTTGAGTTTATGAATGCCAAGATGAGCCACATTCTTGATTTCTTGCGTGGTGCGCTCAAGAATGACTTCATCACCATCGACATTAAACTCGACGAGTCAATGACCACCCCAAAAATCATGACAGAACGTGAACTGATTGACGACATCAAAACCCGTCACCCTGAGTTTAACGATTTCCTGCGCGACTTCAAGCTCTCCCTCGCCTGACACTCGCACGCCTCATCAGTGACCACCACAAGACAGAATACTATCTATTATTAGTGTCCGGTAAAAAATCTTCAAAGTGCCACTCACTCTATTGGTGCACAATCAAATAACCGGCATTCTTCAATTGCAGGACAAGATTTATGAAATGTCAGCCTGACAACTGATAGCTGACTACTGATAACTGATAACTGACTACTGACTACTGACAACTCTATTCGTAGTACTGGACTTCGAAATTCCACAAGCCGTTCTGGAACTCAGTGGCGCCCGTGGGCATGGCTTGCTGCGGTGGGAATTTAACACGATGACCATGAAGCATATCAACCTGCGGAAAAGCCACTGTGCCATCGTTGTAGCAAGGCACATTCTCGCCTGCCGGATAGCGGTAACGATTCACCACACCATTTGCGATATCGTCAACCTCAATGATGCGCCCCCGGTCGTCACAGGTCACCTTCACCTGTTTCTCGGCTCCCTCATCTTCCTCAATGTAGAGCATCGTCACATTGCCTTGCTGCTCTTTTCTGATGTTGTAACGAGTTGTGGTAATGGGCGGATTGCCGTCGGCATCAAGTTCCCACCAGTTAACAAACACACTTTGTGCATGGGTGGGCAGCCCATCAAGCCCAAAATAGGTTGTATAGCTATAGGCACCCTCAATCGTCTCACTCTCGTCATAAGAGATAAGGTGTCCCTCGCGGTCAAACTCAAAGGTGCAATAGTCGGCATCGGCCACTTCCATCTCGTCGCTGTAGGCCCCCAGCGTCTTCACGGGTGCCTTGAATCCGAGCGCTTTCACATAGTTGGGCGCAATTGACTGCTCCTTGGCCATCGCAGTTGTTGAAAGCAGCAATGTCACTGCCATTATAGTCATGATTATGGATTTCCTCTTCATTTTTTCAAGTTTTAATGGTTAATAATTTACAAAAATAGTCATTTGCACACAATTTCACAACAAACACCATAGTTTTTTTGTTTAAAAATGCAATAGATTCACACATCATCAACATAACAAGAAAGGAGTCGAGAACTTGTCTCGGCTCCTTATCACGCGCTTCAAGATGGACTTGAACCAACGACCCCCTGATTAACAGTCAGGTGCTCTAACCAACTGAGCTATTGAAGCAGTTTGCAATCATGTTTCAAAGAGCGTTTCTCAAATTGCGTTGCAAAAGTAGTGCGGAATTTTGAATTGTGCAATTATTTTGGCAAAAATATTGCTAAAAAAGTGAAATTAAAAGTTTTTTAAGGCTATAAAGGCCCATTATTTGCGCGATATGTAGTATTTTAGCGGTCTAAATCATGACACAATGAAGAAAACGCTTCAAAACATAGCCGTCGCAATGGCACTCGTTGCCGTTGCCGCACCGGCCGCCATTGGCGAACTCAAGCAAAATGACTACGCGTCAATCATCCGCAACCTCGACATATTCAACTCCGTCTACCGCGAGCTCAACACATTCTATGTCGACACTCTCGATGCGCAGAAGTCCATTCAAACTGCCATTGATGCCATGCTCAACGAGATTGACCCTTACACCGAGTACATCCCCGGCAAGGACCAAAAGGATTTCATGGTCATTTCCACGGGCGAGTATGGCGGCATAGGGTCCTACATTCAGGAGCGCAAGAACGGCGTCTACATCTCCGGTCCCTATAAAGACAGTCCCGCCGCGCGTGCCGGCCTGAAATGCGGCGACCGCATTATCATGATCGACGGCGACAGCACCACCAACTGGAAGAGCGACAAGGTGAGCAGCCACCTCAAGGGACAAGCCAGCACGCAACTGCAAGTCACCGTGGTGCGCCCCTACGACCCCGACAGCATCAAGACATTCAACATCACCCGCGAGAAAATCAAGATGAACCCTGTCCCCTACTACGGCGTGGTGCGCGGCGACATGGGCTACATCAACCTCAACACCTTCAACGAGCACTCGGCCGAGGCCGTCAAGAAAGCCGTCGTTGAGTTCCAACAGAACCCGAATGTCAAGGCCATCGTGCTCGACCTGCGAGGCAATGGTGGAGGACTGCTCGACGCTGCCGTGAAAATCGTGGGCTTCTTCGTTCCCAAAGGCACCGAGGTGCTGCAGACCAAAGGACGCACTACCGAGAATTTCAAGGTATACAAGACATCAGACAAACCCATTGCCCCCGACATTCCGCTGGCCGTACTCATTGACGGCGGCTCAGCGAGTGCCTCCGAAATTACCGCCGGCGCGCTGCAGGACCTGGACCGTGCCGTGGTCATCGGCTCTCGCTCTTTCGGCAAGGGACTGGTGCAGGCCACACGACCGCTACCCTTCGACGGCATCCTCAAGGTAACCATCGCCAAGTACTACATTCCCAGCGGACGACTCATTCAGGAGATTGACTACTCGCAACGCAACGACGACGGCACGGCCACACGCGTGCCCGATAGCCTCACCCACGTGTTCAAGACCGCGCACGGACGCGAGGTGCGCGACGGTGGCGGCATCACACCCGACATCAAAATCAGTTACCCCGAAGCCAGCCGGCTTGTCTACAACATTGTGCGCGACAACTGGGCATTTGACTTTGCCACCAAGTATGCCAGCGAGCATTCCACCATTCCCGCTCCGCACGATTTTGTGATTACCGACGAGATTTTCAACGATTTCAAGAGTTTTATCGACCCCAACCGATTTGAGTACGACAAAGTGTGCGAGACCGGCATCCAGAACCTGCGCAAGGTGGCTGAGGCCGAAGGCTACATGAACGACTCGACACGCCTGGAGTTTGACCGTTTGGAGAAACTCCTCAAGCACAATCTGGACCAAGACCTCGACACACACCGCAAGGAGATTGAAGACGTACTCAAATCTGAAATCATGAACCGATACTACTACGAGGCCGGTGTCATCGAGAATTCGCTCATCACCGACGAATCAATCGACAAAGCCCACGAAGTGTTCACCAAACCCGGCGAGTACGAGACCATCCTCAACCTCAACGGCAAGTCCGGTTCCTCACGCAAAGCCAACAAGAAGTCCTGACCGTGAACCTCACACAACTCTCTGACATCTTCAACTTCAAGGCGCGGCGCGAGGCCATCGCTGCCATGTTGGCAAGCAAGCGCAACCGCGTTATGGTGCTCGACGGGCTCGCCGGCTCGGCACCCGCCATGCTCTTCGCACAACTGCCTCGCCGCAAGATGCCTTATCTCATCATAGCCAACGACATTGATGAGGCAGGCTATATGTATCACGACTTGTGCCAAATTCTTGACGACCGGCGGGTACTCATCTTCCCATCGGGCTACAAACGCGACATCAAGTACGGGCAAGTGGACCCGCCCAACGAGATTCTGCGCACCGAGGTACTCAGCCAGTGGCACACCAACAAGCAACTGCACTGTGTGGTCACCTATCCCGAGGCACTGGCCGAGAAGGTCAAAACGCAAGAGATGGTCAACAACGCGACCATCAGCCTGAAAGTGAACGACTCCTGCGAGCTCACTGAAATTGCCAAGAAACTGCGCGAATTTGAGTTCAAAGAAGTTGACTACGTCTATGAACCGGGCCAGTTTGCACTGCGTGGCTCCATTCTCGATGTGTTCTCGTTCAGCAACGAACTGCCTTACCGCATCGACTTCTTCGGCGATGAGATCGACAGCATTCGCACGTTTAACGTCGAGACCCAACTCTCGCAAGAGCGCCTTGATAGCGTGCTCATTCTCAACAGCAGCGGCTCGGCTACCGAATTGGGAACCTCGCTGCTGGAGTTCACCGGCTCCGACACGTTGCTACTGTGCCACGACATCAAGTGGACCACCGAGCGCGTCAAGGCCATCACCGAGCAATCTATGTCGGCAAGCACGCTCATTGCGGCCGAGGGCGATGACCAAGCCATGAAAAAGGTGGTTGATTTCACCAACTTTGAACATGCCCTGAGCCAGTGCCGTCGCATTGACTTCTCTTACGGCGAAAGTGCCTCCAAAGGCAATGCCAAGCTCACACTCAACTGCTCGCCACAAGGCATCTATCACAAAAACTTCGACATTATCAGTCAGTCGTTCCACGATTTCATTGACAAGGACTACGCCATACACATCTTGAGCGACAGCCCCAAGCAAATTGAGCGACTGCGCCTCATCTTCCAAGAGCGTGGCGACGACCTGCAGTTCACTCCCGTTGAGCACACGCTGCACGAGGGCTTCGTGGACCACGAACTGAAACTGTGCGTGTTCACCGACCACCAGATCTTCGACCGTTTTCACAAGTACAACCTCAAGAGCGACCGCGCGCGCTCGGGCAAACTGGCCTTGTCGCTCAAGGAACTCAACCAAATTGAGGTGGGCGACTACATTGTGCATGAAGACCACGGCATCGGCAAATTCGGCGGCCTGGTGCGCTCGGCCATCAACGGCACCATGCAAGAGATGATTAAGCTCACCTACCTCAACGGCGACATCATCTTTGTCTCGATTCACGCCCTGCACAAGCTCTCCAAGTACCGCGGCAAGGAAGGCGTGGAGCCACGGCTCAACAAGCTGGGCAGCGGTGCCTGGAACAAGATGAAGAACCGCACCAAGAGCAAACTCAAGGACATTGCCCGCGACCTCATCCGACTCTACGCCAAGCGACGCGACGAGCAGGGATTTGCCTTCTCGCCCGACGGCTATCTGCAACAGGAACTTGAGGCCTCGTTCATCTACGAAGACACGCCCGACCAACTCACCGCCACTCAAGCCGTCAAGGCCGACATGGAGCGGCCCAGACCCATGGATCGACTGGTGTGCGGCGACGTGGGATTCGGCAAGACCGAAGTCGCTATTCGCGCCGCCTTTAAGGCTGCCACCGACGGCAAACAGACTGCCGTGCTCGTGCCCACCACCGTGCTTGCTTTCCAGCATTATCGCACCTTCAGTGAGCGACTCGCCGACTTCCCCGTGCGCGTTGACTATCTGAGCCGTGCACGCAAGCCCAAGGAGGTGAAACAGATTCTCGACGACCTCGCGATGGGCAAGATTGACATCATCATCGGCACCCACAAACTGGTGGGCAAGTCGGTCAAGTTTCATGACCTGGGACTGCTGGTCATCGACGAGGAACAGAAGTTCGGCGTAGGCGTCAAGGAGAAACTCAAGCAACTCAAAGTCAATGTCGACACCCTCACCATGTCGGCAACACCCATTCCGCGCACACTCCAATTCTCGCTCATGGGTGCACGCGACCTGAGCGCCATCAACACACCTCCGGCCAACCGCTACCCCATCCTCACCTCGCTCAATGTGCTCAATGACGACATCGTGAACGAAGCCATCAACTTTGAGCTGTCGCGCAATGGACAGGTGTTCTTTGTCAATAACCGAATTGACCAACTGGGCAGACTTGAGGAAATGATTCACCGCGTCGTACCCGATGCGCGCGTTGTCGTGGCCCACGGCCAAATGCAACCCGAGGAACTCGAGAAGCGCATCATCGACTTCACCAATCACGACTACGATGTGTTGCTCGCAACCACCATCATTGAGAGCGGTGTGGATATGCCCAACGTCAACACCATCATCATCAACAACGCACAAAACTATGGTCTGAGCGACCTGCACCAATTGCGTGGACGTGTGGGACGTAGCAACCGCAAAGCGTTCTGCTACCTACTCGTCCCGCCCGGTATGCCCATCTCGACGGTTGCCCGACGACGTCTGCAGGCTATTGAGAGTTTCAGCGACCTGGGCGCCGGCATCCACATTGCCATGCAAGACCTCGACATTCGCGGGGCCGGTAACCTGCTGGGAGCCGAGCAAAGCGGCTTTATTGCCGATGTGGGCTATGAGACCTATCAAAAGATTCTGCGCGAAGCCATGATAGAACTCAAGACCGAGGAGTTTGCCGACACCTTTGAACAACAACGTGAAGAGAAGGCGCAAATCGATGGCGAAGAACCACAATATGCCGCCGATTGCACCATCGACACCGACCTCGAACTCATGTTCCCCGCCACCTATGTGCCGCAGGAGAACGAGCGCATCAGCCTCTACCGCGAACTCGACAACATGGTCACCGACCGCGATGTGGAAGCCTTTGAGGTGAGACTTGAGGACCGCTTCGGCAAGATTCCCGACATGGGCAAGGAACTCATTCGCATCGTGCCGTTGCGCCGAGTGGCACGCTCCTTAGGCATTGAAAAGGTGGCACTCAAGCAGGGTAGCATGTACGTCTATTTTGTGGGCAGCGAGAACCGCGCCTACTACCAATCGGCCGCCTTTGGGCGCATGCTCAACTACTTGCAGAACAACTCACAACGTTGCAAAATCCGCGAGAAGAACGGCCGCCGCTCCTTCCTCATCAGCCATGTAGCCTCGGTCCAAACAGCCCTCGCCATCCTCCGCTCCATCACCCACCTCAGCCCCATCTGATCCACACTTTGAGATGAATCACATGAAGTGCGACCTTATGCCAAATAGGGTCGGAACTCCCTTATGGGCATCAATGCAATAAAATATGCCAGATTTGCAGCTTCACTGCAAATCCGCCAAAACCATATATAAATCAATGAATAACAGCACACTATACTCGTACACTTTTTTTAAAATATTAAAAACTCAATATTATTTCACTTCTTTCCCTTAAAAAATCCACCTATAGTCGCCTAATGACCGATTTGGATTTAATGGCGTTATCAAAATCCTTGGCGCCACCGGTCTCGCCAAAGAGCTTCTTGAGCAGGCGCACACGGGTGTTGGTGATAGCTTGAGGCGTGGAAATGGTCAGGGTTGCAATCTCAGAGGGCAGAAAATTATGGATAGTGAGCAGGCACACCATCTGTTCTTTTGAGTTGAGTGTGGAGAGCAGCTCACGCAATTTGGGGTTTTGCGCATAAGAGAGTTGCGCCAGTTCGTTGGCATCTTCATCGGCAACGGGTTTACCTTTGTTGGCCGAGGCATGCAGTCGCGAAACAGTCTCCTTCATCTGCATGGAGTTCTCGCGTTGCTCTCGCTCTTTCAGCCGTCGCATCTGTGTGAGTTCAGAGCGTGTGAGATTAAATTGTTGCTGGCTCTCGGCAAAGCGGGCATTAAGCTTGTCGATGCGACGGCGGCTATACCACACAAATAATGCCGAAATGATCATCAGGAATATGATGGCAGCGAGCAAGACAATGACAGTTCTATACCGGCTGCGCTCCTTTAACTGCTCATCAAATTGTGCCATCATGTTGATGATGCCTGCCGCATCGTTGTGCTCGTAGAGGCTACGATACACCTCGTTGAGTCGCCGGCTATACTCTCCCGCATTCTTCATGTCGCCCATCAAGGTCAGATGTTCGATTAACAGCCGGTAGGACCGGATGGCGACATCGGGCGAGAGCGAAGTGGTGAGCTTGTACCATTGAAGCATGGCCAATGCCGTGTCGCCTTCCTGCACATAAATATCGGCCAGGAGTTTACACCCTCGGTCGGTGGGAGATATCTGCATGGATTCAAACAGGAAATGCTTTGCCTCATCTATCTTTCCCGTCTTCATCAGATAGCTGGCATTGTTCACGAGATAGTTGGCCCGCACATCGCCCCGAGAGCTGCCGACAAGAGGCTTGGCTTGCTCTAAATAGTTTTTCAGACTGTCTTTCTCGCCCAACACATCAAATGTGGTTGCAATGTTGTTGAGCGTCTGCAATGCCCACTGCTTGTTATCAGCTTGCCGGGCGGCATACAATGCCTGCTTGTAGTAGCGTAATGTGGTGATGTAGTCGCCCACATTGTCGGTCACATCGCCCAGCACCGAATAGAGAAACCAGTCGAAAGCGGGTTCATGCAGGCTGCCAGCCATTTGCTCGGCTCGTTTCATCGACAGAATGGCCTCGCGGGTCTTTTGCTGGTGATACAGGACAATTCCATGGTGGAGCAATGCCCGGGCAAGATGCTCGTTGTCGCCCTGCTGCTCGAAGTACTTCCTGCTTGCACTTATCAACGAGTCGTCGCCCATATAGAGCCCGCTACGGTGAATGGCTTCAGTATAGAGAAGGCCAAAGAGAGCCCGATCAGTTTCACTCATCACGGTGTCGTTCCAGCATGGAGCCAGCATTCTCACCACCGAGTCGGGTTGAGTGAACACCATCTGATCGGCTTTGGTTAAAAGTTCATTGTGGGACTGCTCATGTGAGCAGCCCACAATGATAAAAAGGAATATCAAACATAATATGTTTCTCATTATTTCAGGGAGAATACAATAGGTATTGCGAAGTTTACTCTCACCGGTTTCCCTTTCTCCTTTCCCGGGTTCCACTTGGGCATGGCCTTCACCACCCTGAGGGCTTCAGCATCGAGCGAGGGAAATACTTTTTTTGCAACTCTCACATTAGACATACTGCCATCGGTTTCTACCACAAACATGACCAAAACCCTGCCTCCCACTTTTTGCTTTTTAGCATCTTTGGGATAGTTAAGATTGGTTTGAAGAAATTCAATCATGGCAGGCATGCCGCCGGGAAACTCCGGCATCTGTTCAACTACATCATAGACATTTTGCTTGCTCTGCGATACAACAGTTTTCTGTGCATTTGCCGTCATGAGGCACAAAACAGCCATCATAGACATTAAAATCAATTTTTTCATTTTCTTAATTTTTTTGAATCGTTCAACAATCGGGTTGTATGTCCGGACGATGCAAAATTAGATACAGCCATGAATTGCTGCAAGAATTTAATTACACAATATTACACTCAGCGCAAAAAACCTGAATAATAGCGTCATTCTTCCATTTTGTCTTGTTCATTCCTGTTATGGTTACTTGCAATCAAGTGCCGCAATGATGGTTTTGCCGTGAACTGATTCAAGTGGTGGGGATGGTGGTCCAGCCCTGCGGGATGAGGTCGGGCACTTTGCCGTCGGGTAGCCAGCGCTCGGGGGCTATCACAATCTTGTCGTCGTGCGCATTGAGCCAGCCTGCCCACCAACTCGCCAGCGTGTTGGCGAGTATGTTGTGGTTGGCCATGCACAGGTAGGGCATCACCTTCAGTTCCTTCTCGGCGGGATAGGCAATCATCTCGACAGGCGCGCCTTGAAACTCCAGGTGTTCCTTTGCCCACTCCACATCGGTGGTGAGCACATAAAACGGCTTGTGCCCCACGCTGGCTATCACATTGGCGATGGCCCAATTGTAGTAATCGGGAGTGCAGGTATTTTCTTTGCTCTCGGGGTTATAGATGTGAATTGTGGTCACATCTTTTCGAGAGAGCATCTTGATGAGTTCAAACGACGATGCCGGCAATTTCTTGGCAGGCACAGTGTACATCTCGCGCACCTCCTGCGCAAAGTCTTCGAAGTAGCGGGGCGAGAGCCACTGGCCTTCGAGATAGGTGTCGGTGGCCTCCAGCAGTTCGGGTTTGTAGGTGTTATCTACCTCTTTATATACGGCACCGGCTGGTTTCTTGAGCCATGCCAAAAAGCGGTTTTTCCATCCGCCCTTGCCGTAGTGTTTCAAATCGGCCTCCTCGGCAAGCAGGTAGCGGTCGAGCATGAAATGGCTGCGCAGCCACTGTTCGGGAACATGGAGTCGCGCCTCGGGGTCGCGGCGCTGCAGCGCCATGTAAAACGCATACTGAAACATCTGTTCGGCTATCGTGCCTTGTAATTTCACCACATTCATCGTCTTCTCAATTTTTAGTTTTCCACAAAGTTACAAAATCATCCTGTCCCCGCCAAATCCTCTTCTTGTGTTCTCCGGAAAATCCGAGAACTCGGAGTTCTCGGAGCATTCAAAGGGTCTGGAGGCATTAGAGAATTAAGAAATAATAGGAATATTTTACATTTTGTGTAAATTTTACGCAAAATAATTTGCATGAGTGAAAAGGAATGCGTAACTTTGTAGTGTAATTATTACATAGTATCCCCGATTCGCAGGTAAGAGGACAACACTTCTTAAATAAAAACATGCAAGATTATGGACGAGAAGAATTTCTGCTACAAGTATCCGCATCCCGCAGTAACAACCGACTGCGTCATCTTCGGTTTCGACGGCACCCGAATGCAAGTGCTGCTCGTGAAGCGAGGCATTGATCCCTTCAAAGGCCGTTGGGCGTTCCCCGGCGGTTTCTTGAAAATGGATGAATCGTGCGAGCAGGGCGCACTGCGTGAACTGCGCGAAGAGACGGGACTCACCGGTGCCTATATTGAGCAGTTTCACACTTTCAGCGACCCACAACGCGACCCGCGCGAGCGCGTTATTACCATCGCCTACTATGCCCTGGTCAAGATTCAGGAGGTGAAGGGTGGCGACGATGCCGAACGTGCCGAGTGGTTTGCCCTCGACGAGGTTCCTCCGCTGGCCTTTGACCACGACAGGATTCTGCGCGAGGCACTCAAGCGACTGCGCGAGCGCATTCACTTTGAGCCGGTGGGATTTGAACTACTCCCCGAGAAGTTCACCATGAAACAGTTGCAAAATCTCTACGAAGCCATCCTGGATGTGCACTTTGACCGACGCAACTTCACCAAGAAGATGCTCCATTTCAACATCCTGAACCAGCTTGACGAGACCACGCGGCCCACACCCAAACGCGAAGCCTTCCTCTACAGCTTCAACATTGAGAGTTACAACGAACTCAAGCAAAAAGGCTTCAAACTTGAATTCTAAAATCGCAATCTAACTACTCTACAATCACTTACAATCTAAATAACAAACAATGAAGAATTTATTAATTAGCGTGGCAATAGGCGACATTGCCGGAATGCCCTACGAATTTCATCACAGAACCAAAAACATCAACGATGTGAAAGTCTACAATAGCGACGCCACCTACACCGACGACACCGTGTGCACATTTGCCTGCGCCGATGCACTACTCAATGACCTCGACATGGCACAAAACCTGTGGTCTAAATGCCGACAGGACCCCTATCGCGGCTATGGCGGCCGATTCCAACGCTGGCTATTCGACAACGATGGTCCTACTGAAGCCTACAACTCCTTTGGCAACGGCAGCGCCATGCGTGTGGCCGCAGCGGGATTTATGGCGCGCACTGAAGACGAGTGCGTCAAGCTCGCCACCGCTACCGCCATGCCCACGCACAACCACCCCGAGGGCATCAAGGGCGCCGTGGCCACAGCGCTCGCCATCTTCCACGCCATGCGAGGCAAGGACAAGGACTTCATTCGCAAGAATGTGCTCGAAAAATACTATCCCGATTGGAGCGAAAAGACCTACGAGGAAATCCAGCCCGGTTTCAAATTTGACGAGACTTGCCAGTTTACGGTGGCACCTGCCATCATTTGCTTCCTTGAGAGCAAGAACTTTGTGGGATGCCTGAAACTCGCCATCGCACTGGGCGGTGATGCCGACACCCTCGCGGCCATCACGGCTCCCATAGCCTATGCCCACTACCGCGAGATTCCGCATCCGCTCATCGACAATGCCCGCAAAATTCTCCCCGCTTGGATGGTCAAAGTGAATGATCAGCTCGACGACTACGTCGCCCGGAACGTGGCACTGCAATAAGAACGAATTTCAGAACCAGAGGAGGAAGTGCTGGAGTGGGAGATCGCGGCGTGTGACGATGATTCCCGTTTTCTCGTTAGTGTAGGTGTGCCCTACTGTCATAGCTGCCCGGCAGTCGTTCCACAAACGCATCATCAAGCGGTGGTTATTAAGATGACGAATAATAACCACCGCCGGCTCTTTTAATAGCGACACGATAAAATCTCTGAGCAAAGCCATCTGCGATTCATCATCAACAGCATTCACCACAATAAAGGGCAGTTGAGCCTTTAAGGCCATTGTCAGGCGATAGGATTCCATCGCCTGCTCCAGGTTGTCGCACGACTCAATGCGGTCGGCATAGGGTTGCAACAAGTTGGCGATGACGTGGTTTTGCCCATTTAACGACTGACAGACCACACCGCGCGTCTGCGAGGAAGGCAATAGCGTGGCGAGGGTCGAAATGCCGTCGTGGCCACCTACATTCAGCACGCAGCGGGGCATGAAATAATTAGCGATTCGGTAGAGCATCTTGGCGCCTTTGAGGCTCATCACAGCCGGGCGACGATGCCGTTTACCGTCCTCTATGACGTGGGAGCGGGCATCAGCTATCACTTCATAGTCATAGTAAGGCAGACGCTCACGCAACACATTGAGCACGAAATTGAAGGCGAAGGGCGAATGGATACCATGGCCGCCACTGCGGTGGTGACGCGTCAGGGCGGTACGATATCGGTGTATGCGGCCCATTCCTTATTGTTGAGGTTCAGCTTTCTTTTTGCGGCGCTGCACCAGAGGCACGGCTATTGCTGTCAACGCGAGCAGGAAGATGACGATAATCGCCACCTTGGCCGCACCGTCGGTTGAGTGCACCTCCTCAGGATCAAAGGTAAAGGTGATGCTATGGTCACCGGCGGGAACCTGCAGCGCGCGCAGCACATAGTTCACGCGGCCTATGGGTGCCTCCTTGCCGTCGATGGTCGCTTTCCAGCCCCAGGGGAAGTAAATCTCGCTGAACACTGCCAGTCCACCTTTAGCGCTATGGCTGTGATAGGTCAAACGGTTGGGCTTATAAGACGTTTCGTAGATGGTATCGCCGGCACTCTTCGGGGTGGCCGTTCCCAGGTCTTTCTTGAACTTAGCCTCAGCTACCGCGCTTGTTGCGGCATCGAAGTTGTCCAAGAAGCGCATCTCGGCATTCGCATCGTTCACATAGGTGAGTGTATCTACAAACCAAGCATTGCCCAGAGCTTCAGGATTCTGCTGACAATTGTTGGCATCGTAAATGATATACTTGGTGTTGAGCATATTGAACACCGACCTGTTGCCCATATTCAACTGGTTGTTCTTCACCAGCTGGTGCTCAATCAGGTCGTTATAGCGCGTAAGTTTTGCGGCATGGTAACCGCCCACGGTCTTGTGATAATACGAGGCGTTGGGCGACATGAATCCTTGCACATCAAGCACACGATAGTTCATGGCGGTGTCTTGCAGAATGGTCTTGTCTACCGGCCTCTCCTCGAACTTGACGGGATTGATGTCGGCTTTGCTGATGAACGAGTTCTGGTCCACATATCGCTTGTTGACCGTGTACAGGTCAATCAGAACAATCGCTGCCAGGGCGAGTGTCACTACTGCGGGATGAGCCTTGAACCACCCTTTCAGGTAAGCGAACACCACAACGAAGCCCAACACAATGAACGCCAGGCTGCGCCATGCATCGGCACTCACCAGCGACAACCTGATGGCATCGATGTTGGGACGCAACGACTGCGTGTACTCGGCATTGCCCACTTGCTCGTTAATCATGTCAAGCGTCTGCTTGTCGGTTGCCGTGAAATTGGCAAAGACCGACGGGAACAAAGCAAAGAACAGGCACAATGCGGCACAAGCGCCAAACGAGATGTAGACCGCCTTCATGTGTTTCTTGAAGAAGTCTTCTTCAGTGAGCATCTTGTGCACGGCCAGCACGGCCAGCAGCGGGATGGTAAACTCTGCGATTACCAGGATGCTCGACACCGTGCGGAACTTGTTATACATCGGGAAGTAATCGATAAACAAGTCGCTCAGCCACATCATGTTATGACCCCACGACAAGAGTATCGACAGAATCGTCACCGCGAGTAGTGCCCATTTAACAGGCCCCTTGACCACGATGCAGCCCAGAATAAACAGGACAAAGAGCAACGCGCCCACATAGACGGGGCCGTTGGTTGCGGGCTGGTCACCGAAGTACTGCGGGAAGAAGGCCAGCGCCTGATCGTCAACCGGGCCGAATTTACCCTCGGCGAACAGCTGATTATATTTCTTGGTTTGGTCAAGTGTCACTCCGTGGTTCACTATCTCACTGGGATTGTTCTCGTTCTTGCTCGGCTTCATCGATGCACCGCCCTTGACATTGGGCACAAGCAGCGTGAAGGTCTCGTCAATGCCGTAACTCCACTGCGTGATATATTCCTTGCTCAAACCGCCGCCCGACGGCTCGGCGTTTTTCTTGCCTTGAGTATTGTCGGTCAGTTCAGTGTGCGAGCCGCGCATGGTTTCCTTAGCATACTTGGAACTCAAGTACAGGTTGGGGGCATTGGCCACGAGTGCCAGGCCGCCAGCCACAGCCACAGCCGCGGTAGCGATGAGCCATTGCTTCATCTTCTTCTCCTTGAGCGCCATGCACAGGAAGGCGATAACCAGGGCCGCAATCACAAAGCCGAAGTAGTAACTCATTTGCGGATGATTCCACATGAGTTGCAAGGCACCGAAGAGCGACGCCACTGCGGCTCCGGCCAAATACTTGCCACGATAGCACCACACAATGCCCGCTATTGTGGGCGGAACATAGGCCAACACCTGCAGTTTCCAAATGTGACCGGCACCTATGATGATGATGAAATAAGTTGAGAAGGCATAGCCGATGGCACCCAGCACGGCATAGTACCACTTCATCTTGAACGCCATCAACAAGATAAAGAATCCGAGCATGAGTATGAACAGCCAGCTCACGGGTTCGGGGAAGCCGAAGATGCGCAGCGAATAGATGTTATCAATCCACTTGAGCAGGTTACTGCTGTCATACGAAGGGCGAATTTGGAAGGTGGGCATACCGCCAAACAGGGAGTTTGTCCAGCGCGAAATCTCGCCGCCGTTATTTTCCGAGAACACGGCACCCTCATGGCCATTGGCAAGACCTTGCATGATATCGCTCTGCTGCATCACATCGCCTCGCACGTCGTTGGGATAGAAATAAATCCACGAAATCACGATGAATGTGAGCACGGCTATCACAATGCCCAAATACTTGTTGAATTTCTTTGAACTGTTAGCGTTCTTTTCTAGTTTATTTTGCATGATTGTATCGTTTTTTAGCATTTTAGGGTGTAAAATTACACAAAAATCAACAAATAATGCTTAGATTTGCTCAAGAAAAGCATTTACACCTCTTATTAATGACGCAACGCAGTGCCTCACATTCATGACATAGGACTCGTTTTGGACCGCTTTGCCGCCTATCTCACAGTGGAAAAAGGGTTGTCAAAAAACACCGCCGAGGGCTATCTCGACGATGTTCAGAAACTCGTTAAATACCTTGCCGATGCAGGCATCGCCGTGGAGAGTGCCAAACCCGACGACCTTGAGAACTTCGTGTGCACGCTACACGATTTGGGCATTCAACCCAGGTCGCAGGCACGCGTCATTTCAGGCATCAAGAGTTTCTTTAAATTCTTGAAAATGGAAGGCTTCGTCGAACAAAACCCTACACGCCTCATCAACTCGCCAAAAATCGGGAAGCACTTGCCGCAAGTGCTGACCATTGACGAAATTGACCGCATGATTGCGTGCATCGACATGAGCAAACCTGAAGGGTTGCGTAATCGTGCCATTATTGAGACACTCTACGGATGCGGACTGCGTGTCACCGAACTGGTTGATTTGCAACTATCAGACATCTATGCCGATGAGGAGTATATTGTAGTTCACGGCAAGGGCGACAAACAGCGCCTCGTGCCCATCTCACCCGTGGCATTGCATCTTATCAGTCAGTACATTGACCAAGACCGTAGCCGCCTCACCGTGAAACGCGGTAGTGAGAACGTCCTGTTCCTTAACCGGCGCGGCGCCAAGCTATCACGTGTCATGGTATTCTATATTGTTAAGGAGTTGTGTGAACTGGCCGGCATCCGCAAGCAGGTGAGCCCGCACACCCTGCGCCACTCCTTCGCCACCCATCTGCTCGAGGGTGGTGCCAACCTGCGCGCCATTCAGCAAATGCTTGGTCACGAAAGCATCACAACCACTGAGATTTATGTCCACATCGACCGCTCCACCCTGCGCCAAGAAATCCTCACCCACCACCCGCGCAACCGCCGCTAATGTGAGGCCGTTTTGTTCGGTGATTTGTGGGGAAATGTTCAGGATTGGGTTTCGAAGCCGCGCTCAACGTCGGTGGCGGTGATTTGTGTCAAATCGTGAGGCGCCGATGAGTGACTCTCGCCTAGTCGCACTGCTTGGGCTTCAAGTGTTTTTTCAAACACATTGCGCACAAACCGAGCATTCCCAAAGTTCTTGTCTTTGTGTTCAACGGCCTCTTTCAATCGCTGTTGCAGCAGGTTCTGAGCTTCGTTGCTCAGCGTGAAGTTATACTTGCCGGCCATGTTCAGGAAAATGCGGTACAACTCATTGTGCGTGTAATCGGGGAAGTGGATGTATCGGTTAAAGCGTGAGCGGAGTCCGGGATTAGAGTTAATGAAGTCTTCAATTTCCTTGCCATATCCAGCCAAAATCACTACTAACCGCTCACGGTCGTCCTCCATGCGCTTGAGAAGTGTGGCGATAGCTTCCGGCCCAAAGTCTTCTTTGCTGCCTTGTACGAGTGTGTAGGCTTCGTCGATGAACAAGACTCCATCAAGAGCCGAATCTATGATTTTGTTAGTCTTAACGGCCGTTTGCCCTACATATTCTGCTACCAGCCCCGAGCGGTCGGTTTCAACCAGGTGGCCCTTTTTGAGTATGCCCATGCTCTTGTAAAGCGAGGCAATGATGCGTGCCACGGTGGTTTTGCCGGTACCGGGGTTGCCGGTGAACACACAGTGGAGCGACACCGTGGGCGTGGGCATTCCCATAGCCTCCCGCTTGCGGTTCACCTCAACAAAGTGCTTGAGGTTGTTGACCTGTTTTTTCACCTCGCTGAGGCCCACAAGCTCCTTGAGCGATGGACTATTGGTATCATCGTGCGCTTCTTGACGCGCTTCTAAAGGCACCTGCTGTGAGATTGTGCTCGATTGCTCGGCTTGGAGTTTCATGGCCGTGAGCACCGCTTGCTGTTTGTCGTCGAGAGGCTCATCGGTGCCGGCTATCAGTTCAGCAGCCTGGTAGAGTAGTTCTCTGACCTGCTGCAGATATTGCTGCTCAAAGCCGACGGCCGCCAACATCAGTGCCAGCGAAAAGTCATCGACTTGCGTGTTGCTGATGCTCACTCCCGTTTGGGTATAGGCATTGAGCGTGTCTTCGCGCACTTGGCGCATATCGGCAGTAATCTCGTCGTCAAAGAGCATTTCTTGCTTGAATGCCGAGTAACCTGTGTCGCCGTTTTTGAGCATCGCGCTCATCATGGCGTAGAGTAGCTGGCCCTGCGGGGTGTCATAGTCGAAATCGGCCTCGTGGCCCAGTTTGTTGAAACACTTGACAATGTCTTGCACCAAGAAGCACTGCAGGGCCACGTTAAACGAGGCATCGTCGTCGTTGCCAGAGTCTTTGGCTATGGCATTGAGGGCTTCGCGCAGTTTATGGTTGCGGCTCATGGTCCTGCAAAGGCGCTTGCCGCGGTTCATAAGGGCAATGGCAGCATTGTAGGTCTTTGGGCCAATCTCTAACTCGTAATAGGTCAGAGGGCGCTCCTCGTCAAAAAAGTCATCGTTATAGTATTTGTCCTTAATCAGAGGGTCAAGTTCATCGGTAAACGGGTCGAAGTCTTCGGGTTCGTCGTCATCTAAATGGTCGTCGATGCTATTTGTACTGCCGCTCATCAGAGGGGTTTCGCTGTGTTTGGGTGCTGCCGAGGCACCATCGTGAGGTTTCGCATTCTCCTTTTTCTCTTTTTGAGTCTGGTAATAGCCCAGCAGGAGAAGCAGGAGAAACAGAACGATGGCAATTGGCAAAATGGCGTTCTCACCGCCACCAAATGCAGTGGCGATGATGGCGCTTATGAATAAGAGCGCGAGCACAAACACGCAGCCGTTCATGACACAGAGTCGGTTTGTGAGATTTGCTCAAGTCCCCAGTCCTTGGGTTCAATCACGATGTCGCTATAATCGCTGATACTGAAGCCATACAGGCGAATCACCACATTGAGTTTATAGTCGGTGATTACCTTGAGTTGCTTTCTTCTCGTCTCTTTCTCCACAAGGTACTTGATGAGCGGACCTTTAGTCCAGTCACCGATTTTCGCCACAATGCCGGTGAGAGCTCCCTCCCACCCCTTGAGGTGCACATAGAAGATGATGTCACGACCCACTACCTCGGTTTTGGTACATTCCATGTCGGCACCGATTTCCTCCAAATAACTCACATGCTCGTTGTTCACACTGAAGGGTTTAGGCACTAAGTCGAGTTGCAACCCTATGCGGCGGCAGGTGATGGAGTCGTCGGTGAAATGCATGCTCTCGCAGGCGCGATAATCGTCCTTGATGAGTTCCACCTCGGTAACCGTGTTAGGTCCATTCATGATGCGGTAGAACACCTTGGGATTGGCGCGCAGCATGTTGGGAAGCAGGTTGCGGTTATACTTGTTCACGAAGTACAGACCAAGCTGGGCATACTGTATGAGCGTGTTTTTTTCGTCTCTTCCTAAAAAGTCGACCTGCTCGCCACGGTCAATGATGAGCATCACATTACTGTCGGAGTCATAGGTAATGTCGTCGAAGATGTTGTTCCCGAAACGATCCTTGAGATCAAGTTGCTCAACAGTAGTCTTCAGACTGCCGTTGGGAGCCAAAAATCCCAGCGCATTGCTGCCTTTCTTACAGGCATAAGGCACTGAAAGCATAACAGCCAACGCCACTAAGGCGATTGCAAGATAGATGGACTTTTTCATTTTCATGTAAATGACGATAATAGTTAAACAATGCTGTTTTGCGCTGAAGCGTAGCAAAAGCCGTGCCAAAACATTGCCTTACAACCAAAAAACGCACCGCTGCCTCTTAGCCGGGCAGTATGTGCGTTTCTCGTGTAAATGTGTCAAACGACGTTGCGAAGAGAGATTCTGATTACTCTTCTACGTCGGCTTCTTTCATGTTGGTGAACACGTTCTGAACGTCTTCATCCTCCTCAAGGGCTTCAATCAGGGCCTCAACTTCGGCCTGCTGCTCGGCATTGAGTTCTTTGTAGTCGGCAGGTTCGTAGACAAACTCGCTGCTCTTGATTTCAAAACCGTTGTCCTCGAGATACTTCTGGATGTCACCATTAGCCTCAAATGCGCCCGAGATGACGATTTCCTCTTCGTCCTGGTCAAAATCCTCTGCGCCATAGTCAATGAGTTCAAGTTCCAGGTCATCGAGGGTAATACCGTCCTTGGGAGCGATGTGGAAGTAGCACTTGTGCGAGAACATGAATGCCACGGTGCCCGAGTTGCCCAGCGAACCGCCTTTCTTGTTGAAGTAGTTGCGCAGGTTGGCCACGGTGCGGGTAGTGTTGTCGGTAGCGGTCTCCACGAGTACGGCGATGCCGTGAGGAGCAAATCCCTCATAAATCACTTCCTTGTAGTCGCTGGCATCCTTCTCGCTTGCCTTCTTGATGGCGCGGTCAATGGTGTCCTTGGGCATGTTGGCGGTCTTGGCGTTAGCGATGAGCGCACGCAGACGCGAGTTAGCCGAGGGGTCAGGACCACCGGCCTTGACGGCGATTGTGATTTCCTTACCTATCTTGGTAAACGTGCGGGACATACTGCCCCATCTTTTCAGTTTTCTTGCTTTTCGGTATTCAAAAGCTCTTCCCATAATATATAAAGTTATTTAGTTAATAATTTTCGGTATAAATGCTTACTTATTGTGCCACGACACAATGGCGATGAACTCAAGCTCCTCGTTGCCATTGTTCATGAGGCTGTGCGAGTGGCCCACGGGGCAGTAGTGTGCCTGGCCGGGCAACACGGTCTCGCGCCCATCGTCATAAATAAGCTCGGCCTGGCCCTTGAGTATGTAGTAAATCTCGCTGTTCTCCTCATGCAGGTGAAGGCCAATTGAAGCACCCGGTTCCAAGCGGCCGTGCATGATGCGGTTGTCGCCGTCTTCAAAGGTCTGCACAAGATACTCCTTGTTACCGCCCTTGAAATTGGGCTTCGCCACCACGGGATATTTATCGAAGTCAATTACCATGAATTTTCAGTTTTCAGTTTTCAGTTTTCAGTTTTCAGTCTTCAGTTTTCAGTTTTCAGTTGACGATTAGCGAAGTTGTGCGCCTACTTGATTCTCAAGGTTCTTGATAATCTTGTTCATCACGGCATCAATCTGCTTGTCCTGCATGGTCTTCTCGTTATCCTGCAGTATCATGCTGATGGCATAAGACTTCTTGCCGGCAGGCAGATTCTTGCCTTCGTACACGTCAAAGAGAGTCATGCTCTTGAGCAGTTTCTTCTCGCTCTGCTCCACGACGCGACGAATGTCCTCGTAAGTGACAGCCGTGTCAACGAGCAACGCCAAGTCACGCTTCACAGGCATAGTCTTAGGCAGGTCATAGTACTTGACATCTTTCTTGCCGGCCATCTTGCACAGCGCGTTCCAGTTGAATTGTGCGAAATAGACTTCTTGATCAATATCGAAACGCTTGAGCAGGGTGTCAGTGACCACTCCCAAGTAACCCAGCAACTTACCGCCGCGGTTCTTGAAGAACAAGGCGGGAGCCACAACATCGTTCTCCACGGTCTCAATCACCACCTCGCGCGGCATGATACCCAAGCGCTTGAACATATTCTCCACGTCAGCCTTCAGGTCGTAGACCGACAGAGGCGCTACACGCTGTGCCCAATTGCCGGTGTGGTTGTTGCCGGTGAGCCAAATGCCCATCGCGGTGTGCTCGCTATAGGGTGCGAGAGCCACTTGCGAGTTGTCGGTCTGTGCATCGTAGCTATACACATTGCCAAACTCATAGAAACGCAGGTTGGCGTTCTTGCGGTTAATGTTGCGCGAAATGCTCTCAAGACCACCAAAGAGCAGCGTCTGGCGCATGACATTGAGGTCGGAGCTGAGTGCGTTCATAATCTTGACGCAATGCTCGGCAGGATAAGTCTCAAGTCCCTGATAGTAAGCCTCAACAGTGAGCGAGTTGTTCATAATTTCATGATAGCCGTTGGCTGTAAACTGGTCGCTGATGAGGTTCTGCATCTGGTCGCGGAAGTCCACCTCGTCTTTATTGCTCAAACTGGTGTGGATGGTGGTGTCAAACTCCACATTGTTGTAACCGTAGACGCGCAGAATGTCCTCAACCACGTCGCACGGGCGTTGAACATCCACACGATAAGTGGGCACGATGAGGTTGAGTTTCTCGTCGTCCTCACTCTCTATTTTCATTTCGAGGCTTTCAACAATGCTCTTCACCGTTTCCTTGCCTATGTTCTTGCCGATGAGGTTGGTTACATATTCATAGTGCAACTCCACGGGGAATCCGGGGAAGTCATGCGCCTTCACATCAACAATGTCGCCGCAAATCTCGCCACCGGCAATCTCCTTGACCAGCATGGCGGCCAGTTTCAGGTTGTAAACGGTTTCGTTGGGGTCAATGCCACGCTCAAAACGGAACGAAGCATCGGTGTTGAGACCAAAGCGACGCGCGGTCTTGCGAATCCAAGTGGGGTGGAAATAGGCCGACTCCAAGAACACATCGGTAGTCTGCTCGGTCACACCGGCATCCAAGCCACCGAACACACCGCCAATGCACATGGGTTCCTGAGCGTTGCAAATCATCAGGTCGCGGTCAGTGAGCGTACGTTCCACCTCGTCGAGGGTCACGAATTTCGTACCGGCCTCAACGGTCCTGACCACCACTTTGCCGCCTTTCACCTTAGCCAGGTCAAAGCAATGCATGGGCTGACCCATGCCCAGCAACATATAGTTGGTGATGTCCACAATGTTGTTAATGGGTCGCTGACCGGCGGCCAACAGATAGTCCTTGAGCCACTTGGGACTCTCCTGGACCTTGACATTGCGCACGGTCAAGCCACTATATCTGGGGCAAGCCTCGGGGTTAAGCACCTCCACAGGAATGCCGCCGTCGGCACGGTCAATGCTGAAACCGCTCACATCGGGACGATGCAGCGTGCCGGGCAAGCCATTCTGTTTAAGCCAAGCATAGAGGTCGCGAGCCACACCATAGTGCGACGCACCGTCAATGCGGTTGGGAGTGAGGTCTACCTCTATCATCCAGTCGCTCTCCACGCCATAGTATTGTGCCGCGGGGGTGCCTACAACAGCGTCGTCGGGCAACACTATGATACCATCGTGGCTGGTACCCACGCCTATCTCATCTTCAGCGCATATCATGCCGCACGACTCCACGCCGCGCAGTTTTGACTTCTTGATTGTAAACGAGTCATCGCCGTCATAGAGCACGGTGCCCAGCGTTGCCACAATCACCTTTTGGCCGGCTGCCACATTGGGCGCGCCACACACGATTTGTGAGGGAGCTTCGCCATTGCCCAGGTCTACGGTGGTCACATGCAGATGGTCACTATTGGGATGCATCTCGCAGGTGAGCACTTGTCCCACCACGAGGCCCTTGAGACCGCCACGAATGGTTTCAACTTCTTCGGTTGCACCCACTTCGAGTCCCAGCGAGGTCAGCGCCTCAGCCACCTGTTGCGGTGTGAGGTCGAAGTCGATGTATTCTTTGAGCCATTTATAAGAAATGTTCATAATAATGTTATGATGTTATACGTTTTTATGCCTGATAATGTTGACTTTAACGCGATGCCGGCACACAACGGCACGGCCTTCCCGCTTTATCAACTTGCAAATTTAGTGATTTTTGTCGTAATCTTTGACAAGTCAGCCCCTAAACTTTTCATCTCCCTGAAAAAATGCACTCAACAAAGCCACTTAAGCCTTTTCGCCCCTCTCCCTCAAAAATTGTTTGAGAAGAAATGTCGAGAAATATGGGAATGTGTAGAATTTGCCATTAAAACCAATGTTGTTGGCGCAAAGTTTGATTCCGTATTTTATGGGGTATTTGCCATCATGGTCAATGAGTTTGTTAAGTGAACGAGTGGCCGAATTGGTAGCCTTCACTTCCACGGGAATAATCGAGGAAGTATCGCGCACGATGAAATCCATTTCAATCGTCGATTTCTCATTGCGGTAGAAATAAAGATCATACCCCTGCTTGGCAAGCATATCGGCCACAACATTTTCGAAGATGGCCCCCTTGTAAGTGTTGAAATTGCGGTTGATGCGCAAATCGTCTTGAGCTTCATCTTCAAGCGATGCAACGAGTAATCCCGTGTCGCTGTAATAGAGTTTGCAGTTGTTTGGGTTGTAGTTGCCCTTCAAAGGGAGTTCGAGATTGTCAAGATTATAACACACATTGATGATGCCGGCATCGGCAAGCCACTCTACCATGCCCACATAGTCACGACTGCGAGCACCATGTGCAACCTTTGAAATCTGGAACTTCTTGTTGTCTTTTCCAAGAAATACCGAGATGTGATTATATACATTTTTAATCTTAGCTTTGTCCAAACCTATGGCATATTTTGTAATATCCTCTTCATAGTCTTTCAACAAACGCTTTTGCATTTGCAAAATACCCACAAAATTGCCATTTTCTACAAATCGGTTCACAACTGCTGGCATGCCACCAGTGATCATATAATCCTTGAAATGATTCATGAGCACATCCATTTCAACCGTGCCCAGCGGCTCAACACGTAACATCTTGCCAAGCAGCTCATCAATGATTTCCTGATTCACGCCACGCGCCCATAGAAATTCCTCAAAATCCATTCCATGCATCAGGCAATCATCTTTGTAACCAACGCTCACCGACTCAATCTCATTATAATTGATGCCCATCAGCGAACCAGAACAAATCACATCAAATCGTCCGTCAATGGCAAAAGCCTTGAGGCTTGTAGCACATGAGGGGCAAGCCTGCATTTCGTCAAAGAAAATCAAGGTTTCACCAGGTTCTATGTGCAAAGAACTATCAAGTAAAGATATATTCTTGATAATCTGATTTACCTCAAAACCGTCCGCGAATATTGACTTATACTTTTCTTGCAGAACAAAGTTTATATTGATGAAATGACGATAATGTTCACGGCCAAAAGTCGAAATGGATTCGGTCTTTCCAATCTGTCTTGCGCCCCTCACTATTAGCGGTTTCTTGTTGGGTGATTTTTTCCACTCGACAAGGAAATTGTCAATTTTTCGTTTTAGATGTCTCATATCAAGTTGATTAATGCCACAAAAGTAATACACTTTTCACATTTTTCCAAATATTTTTGAGAGAAATTCCACATTTTTCCAAGTGTTTTGAGGGGTGTTTCCCACATTTTTCCATGCTTTTTCCAGTAGTTCATTCACATTTTTCCGGGTGTTTTGTGGGTGTTCGCTCACATTTTTCCGGGTCACTTCTTCCAATGTGAGCGCGACTTGCCCAAGAACCAGGGGATGTAGCGGTCAATGAGCCACGCCACGGGATAGATGGCCACCATCACCGCCAGCGCCAACACAAACTTGAGCCACACCTGCTCGTCCATGATGCCCGGATGCGTGAACTTCTCCAGCAAAAGTCGCCCAATGCCTATCAGGTAGTTCTGCAAACCCAAATAGACCGTACCGCTCACCACCACAAACTCAATGACGCGCCGCTGACCATAACGACGCGCGAGCCACTTGGCGCAACACATATAGGCGGGAATGACCATCATGCCGGCAACAATGCGTATCAGCCTGTAAAGCGTCGGGTTGTACTCCTCAACCGGTGCCACTGCTACCATGAGCGTCATCGATGCCACCGCCAGCGCCACGAGCAATGCTGAGCGCGACACGCCGCTGAATTGCAACCGTTCAAGCCAACCTTTACAATTGTTGCCCAGCGCATAGAACGGCAGGAACAGCATGGCATTGCCCAAGTTCCAGAAACCCATCACGCGATAAGTGTGCCCGAACGCATCGAATTTCCAACCCCACGGAGCCACATAGACCAGCAAGGCAATGAGCACGCACACGGCAAACACCCAACGCCGAGGCACCAGCCGCTCTATCCAGTAATAGAGCATCTGCATGGTGAACAGGCACGCAATGTACCAGAACGGAGCCAGCACCACCTGCGGATCGCCAAAGACAAACTCAAATAGCGGTCGGCAGACGCTGATGGCCTGCTCCTCAGTCCCTACCATGCGGCGCCCCACAAGCAGCCACAGGGCATAGAACACGATAAAGAAGGTGGTGTATGGCACCAGTATCTGCTTACTGCGATGACGCAAATAGTGACCGAATCCGCTGAATTTATTGATGTTATACAGGAATCCGGAAATGCAGAAAAACACCGGCACGCGCAAGTTCAGAATCACCGCGTCGTCAAAGAGTGGCAACCGTGGTGGCGTGTGAAACACAATCACCAAAAATATGCTGAAAAATCGCACATAATCGAGCCATGCTTTGCGTTCTGCTCCCTGTTTCATCCCTGCGCCCGTTTAGTTTTTTGACTTCATTTGAAAGTTCGGAATATACTTGAGCAACCATCGGTAGGCCATAGCGGCCAAGATGGACAGCACTGCATAGATGACAATCCACAGGTGCACCGAAATCACATCGCTGCCAATGATGTAAAGACGCACAATGGGATGCACGATGAAGATGAACGACGACAATGCGCCCACCCACACCAGTGCTTTCAAGAGCCACTGCGGTGTAATCTTGATGAAACCCACAGCCGCTGTGATTACAAACACGTGCGACCACAACCACAACTGATAGTTCAGTTGAGCAATATAGACTACCGCCAGCGACACCACCATCACCGCAGCCCACACCCACTTGCTCCACGCAAGGCGTAGCACATAACGGGCACACAGCAGCCCCAACGCAAAGGCCACACCCACCTGGAAGAAGTTGTAGCGCAGGAACAGCAGTGTGAACTGGTCCTCGCGCGCACCCAGGAACACCTGTGGCAACCACGACACCACCATGAGCAGCACCGGACCGCCCACACCCTTCCACAGCGAGTCACCGGGCCGGTAAAGCAGCAGTCGGTAGATGACATATAGCTCCACCATCAAACCCAGGAACCAGTAGGGGCCGGGATACACAAAACTCGGGTTAGGGAATGGCAACACATTGGTAGCCATAAAGAAACCGCCAAGGATATATATGGGTGGAGTAGGCAACTGGCCATACTTGAGCGTGGCGCACAGTATCATCACCACATAGCCCACAATCATGAGCCTGAACAACTTCAGGTAATGGTTCCCGATGAATTGAAATCGGCCCAACTGTGCTGCCTCAGGACGCTCATATTTCTGCACCAGCCCATAGGCACTCAAAAAGACGAATATCGGAACTCCATAGTGTCCGAAGACCGAGAGCAACTGAACCAACACATTGTTATCAATGCCGCCCGCAAAGTAGTCCTGTAGCCGCAAGCCATGATTAATGTCGAACATATATTCGTTCTCATTAATTGAGTTTTGCAGCCAGTGACAATAGTTGTGCAGCATGATGCCCAGGATGCCAAGACCCTTGAGCGCGCTACACTGGGCACGAGTGAGCAATGTGTCGGTCTTTACTTGATCCATTTAAATATTTCTTTCAACGAGTGTTTCTTGCCGTAAAGCAGAATGCCCGTGCGATAGATGCGCGACGATATCCATATCATGAATGCGGCGGTGGCGTAGAGCAACACAATGCTCAACGCAAGCTGCAGGAAGGGCACTCCGTAAGGCAACCGAACCATCATCACTATGGGCGACGTGAACGGTATGATTGAGCACCACATCGCCATCGTGCCGTTGGGATTCTCCATGCAAGCCATGCCGGCATAGAGAGCGATAATCATAATCATAATGATGGGAGTCGAGAATTGCGACGCATCGCTCGCCTGGTCTACGGCCGAGCCGAAACCGGCAAACAACGAGGCATAGAGCAGATAACCGCCTATGAAGTAAATCACAAAGCAAATGAGAATATAGGTGATATTGATGCTGCCCACGGCCTGCAACACTGCGGCTATACCGTCGCTACCCACACCGCCCACCGAGAGGCCGGTTATGCCCACTACGGCACCGATGATGAGCACCCAAATGGCAAACTGCGTGAGGCCCACCAGTGCCACACCGATGATTTTGCCCATCATGAGCTGGAACGGCGTGCAACTGCTCACTATCACCTCTACAATGCGGTTGGTCTTTTCCTCAATCACGCTGTTCATAATCATCGCACCATACATGATGACGAACATATAGGTAATGAACGACAACGCGATGCCGAATATCATGGCGGCCGTTGTCGACGATGAATTCTCCTCACCGTTGGCATCCCACTTGACGCTCTGCACATCAAGCTCCACTTCGCAGTCTTTCATGATTTTCTTGAGCTCAGGCACATCGTAGGCAGCTATCTTCGCACCCTCCAGCGTGTCGGTCAAGCATTCTTCCAGATGCTTGAGCAAGGCCGGACTCACGGTATTCTCGCTATAGACGGTCACCTGTTGCTTGTCGAGTACATCTCGCGGAATCACCACGATGGCATCCACGCTGCTGCCGGCCTTTTCATAGAACTGACGGGCATCGGTCGGCTTGTTCTCATCGCCTTGCAGTGTCACAAAGTTAAACGCCGGGGTGTTCTTCACCGCCTGAGCCAGCGAGCCGGTTTCGTCGATGACGGTGACCTGTTGTGTCTCGGTTGCCGACTCGTTGTTCATCTTGGTGAGCAGCACGGGTATGAGCATGCATATCACAATGATAATGGGAATGAGCAAGGTCATCACAAGAAAAGACTTGCGACCCACTATCGACATATATTCGCGCTTGATAATCAATCCTAAATTGTTCATGACTTCAGAGCTTTAACGGTTTCTATAAATATTTCGTTCATCGAGGGTAGCAGTTCATGGAATCCTGCCAACTGCACGTGTTCATTGAGCCACGAAATCACATCGCGCGACGCCACGCCGTCGTTGAGCCTGATGAGCGTGCTGTTGCGGGTGGTCTGCTCAATGGAGTAGAGCGTGTCGTTGGTCGGCAACGTCGCTGCGCGGTCCACCTGCTCTATCTCATACAAGTGTTTCTTATGCTCCTGTTTGATGGCGGCCACACTGCCCTCCAGCACCACACGGGCACTGTTAATCAGGGTTATGCGCTCACATATCGCCTCCACGCTCTCCATGTTGTGGGTCGAGAACAGGATGGTTGAGCCCTGGTCTTTCAGTCGCAGGATTTCCTGCTTGAGTTGCTCGGCATTCACCGGGTCAAAGCCTGAGAATGGCTCGTCAAAGATGAGCAATCGCGGTTCATGAATCACAGTGGCTATGAACTGCACCTTTTGCTGCATACCCTTTGACAGCGCCTCTACCTTCTTGTCGCGCCATTCGGTCAAGTCAAATCGCTCCAGCCATTGGTTCATGCGCTGCACGGCGGTCGCCTTGTCCACACCCTTCAGGCGGGCAAGATACACAATGTGGTCACCCACTTTCATTTTCTTATACAGTCCGCGCTCCTCGGGCAGGTAGCCTATTTGTGCCACATCTGAGGGCTGCAACGGTTTGCCACCCAGCAGCACTTCGCCGCTATCGGGCTTCGTAATCATGTTGATGATGCGAATCAGCGACGTCTTGCCGGCACCGTTCGGACCGAGCAGGCCATAGATGATACCCTCAGGCACATCCATGCTCACGCGGTCAAGCGCCAAGTGGCCGTCGTACTGCTTCACCACATCTTTGATTTCTATAAAATTCATCACATTAATATTTTTTTATTATTGAATTCAAATATCACTAATCTCTAATCTCTCATCACTCATCTCTCATCACGAAGTCACAAAGCCAACAACTCCCTGAACGAATCGGGCACCGGTGAGTCAAATGTCATTTCCTGGCCGGTTGCCGGATGCGTAATCTTGAGATGCGTGGCGTGTAGCGCCAGCCGCTTAATGGCGTTAGGATGCCCGCCATACTTCCGGTCGCCGCTGATGGGGTGACCCTGGTCGCTCATGTGCACGCGCAACTGGTTCTTCAACCCCTTGCGCAACGATAGTTGCACCAACGTCTTGTCGGCACCGCGCTCCAGCACAGTATAGCGGGTTTTGGCAAGCGTGCCGCGGTTGGGGTCGTCGGTCGAATGAACGGTATAGTTGTCATCACCATCGTACAGATAGCTCTGAATCAGCCCTTCGTCCTTGTCCATCTCTCCCTCGACCACCGCCACATAATGGCGCTCGGCCACCATCTGCGTCCAGTTCTTCACCAGTTTCTCGCGAGCCTTGGCTGTGCGCGTCAGCAGCATGATGCCCGATGTGTCGCGGTCCAAACGATGAACAATGAACACGCGCGCGTGCTCGTTGCGCTTTTTCACATAGGCGCGCATCACGCTGAACACCGTGTCGTCCTTCACCTTGCCGGCCGCTGTCGACAGCATCCCGTAGCCCTTGTCTACCACCAAGATGCTCTCGTCCTCATAGAGTAACTTCAGGTTCGGATGACGGAACACATCAAACGATCCGCCATAGTTCACCCATATCTCATCGCCCTCAGCCACAGGATAGTCAAACTGTGTGGTGGCCGTCCCGTTCACTGCCAACTGACGATGACGCAGCAGCGACTTCACACGCGTCGCGCTATGGTCCGGTAGCAACTTGCCCACGACCTCAAGCAGGCCGCCTGCGTGGGGCGATGTGAATTTCGCAATATTCTTGACTCCGGGCTTCGACAGCTTGCCCTTGCCTCGTAATGACGTTTGACGCATATTTTCTGTTTTATTTTTGTGCAAAATTAATTAAAAAATGCGCAGTTATGCCCCTTGTGTGGTAAAATCTTTAAAATTTTCCCTTGATTTGATTGTTTTGCACACTTTTTACATTACCTTTGCTAAAATTTTTCCACTAAACGCAACTTTATGCCATTTATCAACGTCTAATAGATAAACAAACCAACTTATATTTTTTAACTCTTATGAAAATCCGCTATTTTTTCATGGCAGCCATCGCAATGCTCACCGCCAGCGTGAGTGTGGCGCAAGACATGGCTGTGCCCAATGACACCGCTGTGCGCACCGGCAAGTTGGCCAACGGCCTCACCTACTATGTGCGACACAACGACTATCCCGAACATCGTGTGAACTTCTACATCGCACAGCGAGTAGGTTCTATCCAAGAGGAAGAAAGCCAGCGTGGTTTGGCTCACTTCCTGGAGCACATGGCTTTTAACGGTTCCGAGAACTTCCACGGCGAGGGCAAGGGCGTGATTGACTACACCCGCAGCCTGGGCGTACAGTTCGGTGGCGACCTCAATGCCTACACCAGTGTTGACCAAACGGTCTACAACATCAACGATGTGCCTTCAACTCGCGTTTCGGCACTCGACTCCTGCCTGCTCATCCTCAAGGACTGGTCTAACGGCCTGTTGCTCGAAGGCGATGAGATTGACAAGGAGCGTGGTGTGATTCATGAGGAGTGGCGCCTGCGTTCTACCGCCATGCAGCGCATGTACGAGCGCAACCTCGAGGCCATTTACCCCGGCTCGAAGTACGGCAAGCGCATGCCCATCGGTCTGATGAGCGTGGTCGACGGTTTCAAGTACAACGAACTCCGTGACTACTACCACAAGTGGTATCGCCCCGACAACCAGGCAATTATCGTGGTTGGCGACATCGATGTAGACCGCACCGAGGCCAAGATTAAAGAAATGTTCAGCTCCATTCCCGCTCCCGCCGCCGATGCAGCGCAAGTGGTTGACGAGCCTGTGCCCGATAACAATGAGCCTATCGTCATCGTCGACAAGGACAAGGAGCAACAGTTCCCCATCGTCCAACTCATGTTCAAGCACGACCCCCTGCCCGACGAGATTAAGGGCAACATCTCCTACATGGTCTTCAGTTATGCCCGCAACATGATGATTCGCATGTTCAACCAGCGTCTCGAAGAGAAGACACAAGACGCTGACTGCCCATTCATGCAGGCCTTCGTCGGCGACGGTAACTTCATCTTCGCTAAGACCAAAGACGCTCTCTCATTCACCGCTGTTGCTAAAGAAGGCATGAACGAGAAAGCACTCGAAGTGCTCACCACCGAGGCTATGCGCGTCAAGCAACACGGCTTCACCGCTACCGAGTATGCCCGCGCTAAAGACGATTACTTAAGCAACCTCGAGAAGTACTACAACAACCGCAACCAAATCAATAACGATAACTTCGGCCGCCAGTATGCCGCCCACTATCTCGAGAAAGAGCCCTATGCAAGCGTGGAGACTGAGTACCAACTCATGAACATGGTCGCTCCCAACATTCCTGTTGACGTGGTTAACCAGCTGGCCGAGAGTCTCATCAGCGAAAACGACACCAACCTGGTAATCATGAACTTCAACCAGGAAAAGGACGGCGCCGTTTATCCCACTCCCGCCCAACTGCTCAACGCCGTGCAAACCGCACGTAGCGCCAAGATTGAGCCTTATGTCGACAATGTCAAGGACGAACCCCTCATCAAGGAATTGCCCAAGGCCGGCAAGATTGTCAAGGAAACCACCAACGACAAGTTTGGCTACAAGGAACTCACACTGAGCAACGGTGCTACCGTGATTATCAAACCCACCGACTTCAAGGACGACGAGGTTATGATGTTCGCCGAGTCTAAGGGTGGCAACTCACTCTATGGCGAGAAAGACTATGCTAACTTCCAACTCTTTGACGTTGCTCTTGAAATGAGCGGTTTGGGCGAGTTTGACTACACCCAGCTCGACAAGGCACTCGCCGGTAAGAACGCTCACGTGAGCCTCAACCTTACTGACTCTTACGAACGCGTTTCAGGTAATTCTGCCAAGAAAGACATTGAGACCCTGTTCCAACTCACCTACCTCAAGTTCACTAACATCAAGAAGGACCAGAAGAGCTACGACCGCATTGTTTCGCTCATTGAGACTCAACTCAAGAACAAGGGACTCGATCCCGAGAACGTATTCAGCGACTCGGTTGAGTACACCCTGGGCAACCACCACTGGCGCAGCAAACCTTTCGATGTGGATTTGCTCCATCAAATGAACTACGACCGCATTCTCCAAATCGCTAAGGAGCGCTACAACAACGCCGCCGACTTCACCTTCTTCTTCGTGGGTAGCTTCGACGAAGCAACCATCAAGCCGCTCATCGAGCAATACATCGCTTCGCTGCCCGCTCAAGTGGGTGTCAAAGAGAACTACAAGAACGTTTCGCAATGGCCCACCGGCAAGGTTGTCAACCAGTTCACCAATAAGAGCGAGACTCCTAAGGCTATGGCCAACTTCACCTGGTTCTCAACTAGCGAACCCTTCACTATTGAGAACTACATCTTGGCTAACGTCACCGGTCAAGTGCTCGAAAAAATGTACACCCAGAAGATTCGTGAAGACGAAGGTGCTGCCTACTCACCCGATGCTTATGGCGCAGTTGAGATGGACGGCGACACCCCCTTCACCATGCTCACCGGTATGGTACAGATGAAACCTGAGAAGAAAGACGTAGCCCTCAAGATTATGAACGAGTCGCTCAACGACATGGTGGCCGGCATCGACGAGGTTACCGTCAAGGAAATCAAGGACCTCATGATCAAGCGCCACGACACCAACATGAAGAAGAACTCTTACTGGCTCAATATTCTCAGCCAGTGGAAGCGTCGCGGACTTGACATCCAAACCTCGTACAATGACATCGTCAACGGACTCACTCCCGCCAAGATCAGCAACTTCGTCAAGAACGTCTTCATGAAGTCAGGCAACAACGTACAAGTCATCATGCTCCCCGAAGAATAATCCCTATCTTATTCAAGGCGATGCACTTTTAAGTGCACAATAACGACAACCACTGCGGCACCCTTCATGGATGCCGCAGTTTTTTATGTTATTAATAGGGCCCTTGAAACGGAATGATACACCCCAAAAATCCTTAAATAGTTAAATGTTAACGCATTGTAAGTGAAATTTGAAACTCTTTTTTCTGCCAAAAAATTTGGAATGTCCGTTTTGTGGTAGTAACTTTGCACCAACAACAAAACAGCAGAGAATTATGAAAAATGGATTAAATAGAACACTTGCAGTATTAATGCTTTTTTTGTGCATCTCGTTGTTTTCTAATGCTGAAAATGATGCTATGAAGCATGACACAATAGATTATATAGAAAATACGCAATTTGTTTTTTCTTATCCTTCATTTTCTCGAGAGGTGTGTGGTGGGGAAGGCGAGTGTATTTATAAATCAATCACATGTAAAGATGATGGCGTTTTTCTTGTTTTTGGTTGGTTACACAATACAATAAATTCATTTGATTTTCAGCATATAGACAAAGCTGAATTTAGGGATAAATACTCCACAACTAAATGTGGTTCTTACCATAATCAAGATTCAATCATTCAAGTTTATAATCAAGATACATTGACAAGGTATTATAGAGAAGATATTTATAAATCAGGAATTGATGTTTACTATTTTAATGCTAAAGAACAAGATACAATAAAGTATAACAGAATTCTTGATTCCGTCAAAAGCCAGATATATTTTATCGAAGACAGCCTTGAGAAAGTCAAATTGAATCAAGATAATTGTTATGAAGAAAAGTTTTCCTCGGAAAACAAGTCGGTTTTTGATAAGCAGTCTCGTTCCCCAATTTGGCCTCCTCCGAGTTTCATCCATTATAGTGGAGATAGTGCTAGTTATCATCTTTTTGCTCAAAGGATATCATTCCTTGCAGACAATAACTATCCAAAAGATAAATATGTGTTTGATGACGGCATGCGGCATATTATTATATCATTTGTGAATGATAAAGTTATGAAGGTAGAGAATATTGACCCAAATCGTTCAGGCCAGTCAGGTTTTGTCGAAACATATACATATCATTTTAAAGATGTATCAACCATAAAGGTGGATTCACTGATAGCTACAACTCGTGAATCAGAGAAGAAAAAGAAAAATGATTATATTCATCCTTTTGAATATAGAACAAAAAAGGAATCAAAGTATTCCTTATTTCCTTCTCTGGAAAATAATGTGATTCGTTTTTCTAATTTATTTGATAAGTTACAAATTATTGACTTTTTGTGTGTTGTTGAATAATAACAATGAGCGAAAAGAAACAGTGAAATATTAATAATCCAAATGTTTAAAACACTCAGGGCTGGCCTCACCGCCAGCCCTCATCATTTACTGTACTTTGTGCGAGAGCCTCCCTAACGGGACAAATGCGAGTTATGCCGGTTCCAGCACTTGCGGCAAGATGGCAAGGTCAAGTGCGTCCTCAATCTTGCACATGGTTTCTATTGAAAGGTTCTCATGACCCTTCAAAATGCGAGAAACATATTGCTGGCTGCATCCCATTCGTTCAGCAAGAACGCGTTGAGTCATGCCGAGTTCTTCCATTTTGTCAAGCATCATCATCGCAATATGTTGCGAATGACGAAGCCACGATTTGTTTTCTTCCCGCCAATTAGCCCTCTCTCTCCATCGTGAGGGAGTAGTGGATTGATGTTTTCTTAAATTATTTACAATCTGGTTCATTGTTCGCAATATTATAGTGTGTTAAGATAATCTATAAATCCATCATCATCAATAATGCCCTCGTTGAGCAAGAAGGTTCGAACCATTTCCAACTTGTCGAGCTCGGCTTGTGTGTGCTCTCGCTCTTGCATGGTGGAGGTCAGTTTTATTGCTCCGCCAGTGATGATATAGACTCCTGTGGCAAGTTTGATAGCATAAATGCGAAGCCATGACGAATGGCGAATTTGGTGGCGTAATCTTGCTTTTTCTTTGCCAAGTGTCGAGTCGCTAATGCGGTAGTTCTCAAGCGGACGGAAGATGGCATCAAGGTCGGCGTCAGGCGAGATGTCCATGATGATGCATTGCAATCGTTCACTGTCTTCGATAGTGTCCTTAATGGCTTGATTCACATCAGTTATTTTGAAATAGGATGTCAAGTCTTCTATGTTTGCCTTGAAGAATGCCCGTAACCAAGTCACATCATTCCACTGTTCAAAAAGATTATAAAGCACATTGTCTGATTCGCCATCATAACGAACAGCCCATAATCTCCCATCTTCTGTTATATCATCAAATGTCATCATTGGTTTAAAACTTTTTGCAAAGATAATAACAACTTTTAAGTTGTACAACTTTTAAGTTGTTTTTTCGCAAAAATTTCATGTTTTTTTATGCGGAGCAGCCCCGCAGGGCGACCAATAAACTTGTTAGATTTGTTCCGGTTTGCAAGATTTCTCGTGCGCCAGCACGACTCCCATATTAAACAACGTGTGTTATTGCTCTCGCGCAACACCCATCTTTCTTCTATCTTTGTCGCAACCACGTTCTTTGACATAGTTTTCCTTGTAGCCCTCCCACCGAAAGTACACAATAAGTTATCGAAAGCAGTACAATAGGCAACGAAAGCAGTACAATAGGCAACGAAAGCAGTACAATCCAAAATCAACCCATACTCCTGAAGGACAATTGGTTATACAAAAAAACACCCGTATTTTTCCCACTTTTCCCAAAAGTTTCATCCTTCCCACCCTTCCCGATAAAACCAAACAATTCGTGTAATGACTTGTCCTGAAATGGGTTTACAAAGTTGTAAACAAAAAACAGTATTATTAT
>CAMKGM010000027.1 GCA_946412245.1 uncultured Bacteroidales bacterium | reverse complement strand
GTCGTGTCGTTAGGTGGCGGCAGCACCGTGTCGGTCGTGTCGTTAGGTGGTGGCAACACGGTGTCAGTCGTGTCATTAGGTGGTGGCAACACGGTGTCAGTCGTGTCGTTAGGTGGCGGTAATACCGTGTCGGTCGTGTCATTGGGGGGTGTAATGGTATCGGTCGTGTCTGAGGTTACATGATTGCCGCTCAGCACAAACATCATTCCTCCCTGAGCATGCGATGTCAAACCTATGTCGCACAGCCATATTAATAGTATGACTGCGAGCAACCATCGCATCTTATTATGTTTCAATTTCATTTTCATTCTTTCTAAATCTGTGGAATAATGTAAATTCCAACAAAATTACAATAAATTACTGACTGTACGAAAAATCATCGCAGGTTTTTTGCGATTTGAGCGCGCTTGAACCTCTTTTTTCTTGATTGCAACACATTTTCCCTTTGTAATGTGGCTTTTCTCAATTTTTTTATGTAAGTTTGTATGATATTTTTGCCAAAGGCTTATCATGTGGCTAATTAAGCACAATTTTTCTTGTTGAAATAACAATTATTTAAAGCTTTAAATATATGAGAAAATTTTTGATTGGCTGCGCATGTGCAGCACTGCTCAGCACCGCAGCTCAAGCCGAGACACCGTTGTGGCTTCGTTATGTTCAGATTTCGCCCAACGGTAACGAGATTCTATTCAACTACAAGGGCGATATTTACAAGGTGCCCGTCGGTGGCGGCTATGCCGTCCAACTCACCACACAGCCCACTTACGAGTTCAATGCCGTGTGGTCGGCCGACGGCAAGAGTATTGCTTTCGCCAGCAACCGCAAGGGCAATTTCGACATCTTTGTTATGCCCGCTAACGGTGGCACAGCCAAGCAACTGACCTTCAACTCTGCCAATGAGACACCGTGGGCGTTCTCGCCCGACGGCAAGTATGTCTACTTCTCAGCGGCTATCCAGGACCCGGCAAGTAGCGCCCTCTTCCCTTCGGGCCGTCTTACCGAGCTCTACAAGGTGCCCGTGCAGGGTGGACGCACCACTCGCGTACTGGCCACACCGGCCGAGATGGTGCACTTCGCTCCCGGTGGCAAGTACTTCCTCTATCACGATGCCAATGGTAATGAAAGCGCATGGCGCAAGCATCACACCTCGTCGGTTACGCGCGATGTGTGGCGTTACGACGTGGCCACCGGCAAGCACACCAACCTCACCAACCGTGCCGGCGAGGACCGCAACCCGGTGCTCAGTGCCGACGGCAAGACCGCTTACATCCTGAGTGAGCGCAACGGTGGCTCGTTCAACGTGTGGCAATTCCCCATCGACAATCCCTCAAACGCCAAGCAGGTGACCTCGTTCAAGGGCAATCCGGTGCGTTTCCTCTCCATCGCTGCCAACGGCACACTCTGTTATGCCTACGACGGCGAAATCTACACCCAGCAACCCACCGGCAAACCTAAAAAAGTGGCCATTGAACTGATTCATGACGATGCCGACCAAATCTCAAACCTCACCCTGACTCGCGGTGCCACCAGCGCCACCGTCTCGCCCGACGGCAAGCAAGTGGCTTTCATAGCTCGTGGCGATGTGTTTGTGACCTCGGTCGAGTATAATACTACCAAGCAAATTTCCAACACACCGCAGCGTGAGGCCGGACTCAGCTGGGGTGCCGACAACCGTAGCCTCTACTATGCCAGCGAGCGCAACGGCAACTGGCAACTGGTGAAGGCTAGCATCGAGCGCAAGGAAGACCTCAACTTCCCCAATGCCACACTGGTCAAGGAGGAGATTCTGCTTCCCTCTACCACCGTGGAGCGTGCCTATCCCGATGTCTCGCCCGACGGCAAGGAACTCGCCTTTATCGAAGACCGCTTCAAACTCATGGTCATGGACCTCAAGAGCAAGAACGTGCGCCAAGTGACCGACGGTAGCTCCTGGTATGAAACCAACGGCGGCTTTGGCTACAGCTGGTCGCCCGACGGCAAATGGTTTGCCCTTGAATTCATCGGCAACCAGCGCGACCCCTATTCCGACATTGGTATCGTGAGCTCTAAGGGTGGCAAGATTACCAACATCACCGGTAGCGCCTACATCAGTGAGTCGCCCAAGTGGGTGCTCGACGGCAATGCCATCATGTTCACCAGCAATCGCTACGGTATGCGTAGCCAAGCATCGTGGGGCTCGCTCAACGATGTGATTCTCGCCTTTGTCAATCAGGAAGCCTACGACAAGTATCAGCTCAACAAGGAAGACTACGAACTGCTCCAAGAACTTGAAAAAGAGCAGAAGAAAGAAGAAGACAAGAAGAAAGAGGCCGACAAGAAAGATGCCAAGAAAGACGATAAGAAAGATGCCAAAAAGGATGACAAGTCCAAGGACATCGTCATGGAACTCGACGGCATTGAGCACCGCATTGTGCGCGTGACACCCAACTCCAGCGACATTGCCTCGGCTATGATCACGAAAGACGGCAGCAGCCTCTACTATCTCTCGGCTTTCGAGAAAGGCTATGACCTGTGGAAACTCGACCTGCGCAAGCACAGCACACAACTCATCAACAAGATGGACTCGCGCTGGGCTAACATTGAGATGGACAAGGACGGCAAGAATATGTTCATCTTGGGCGGCAACACCATGAAGAAACTCACCGTGGCCGGCGACAAGCTGACCAACATTTCCTATAGCGGCGAGATGAAACTCGACCGCATGGCCGAGCGCGAAGCTATGTTCAACCACGTTCACAAGCAAATCCAGAAACGCTTCTACAACCTGAACTATCACGGCATCAACTGGGATGCGCTCACCGAGACTTATCGCAAGTTCTTGCCACATATTAATAATAACTACGACTTCTCGGAGATGCTCAGCGAGTATCTGGGCGAACTCAATGTGTCGCACACCGGTAGCGGATACCGTCCCGCCGGTGCAGGCGAGCGCACTGCCGATTTGGGCCTCATCTATGACTGGAACTACACCGGCAAGGGCCTCCGCGTGGCCGAGGTGATTGAAAATGGTCCTTTCAACAAGTCCAAGTCTAAAGTCGTTCCCGGCACGATTGTTGAGAAAATCAACGGTACAGAAATCACCAATGAGAACGACTACTCGCTGCTGCTCAACGGCCTCACAGGCAAGAAGACCCTTGTCACACTGAGCCAGGGCGGCAAGACTTGGGACGAGGTGGTGGTGCCCATCAGTAGCGGTCGCTTGAGCGATTTGCTCTATAACCGTTGGGTGAAGCACTGCGCGCACATGGTCGACAGCCTGTCAAACGGTCGATTGGGCTATGTGCATCTGCGTTCCATGAACGACGAGAGCTACCGTGACATCTATAGCCAAATCTTGGGCAAGTACAACAAGCGCGAGGGCATCGTCATCGACACGCGTTGGAATGGCGGTGGACGTCTGCACGAAGACATCGAGACGCTCTTCAGCGGCGAGAAGTACCTCACCCAGGTGATTCGTGGCCGCGAGGCTTGCGACATGCCCAGCCGCCGTTGGAACAAACCCAGCATCATGCTTCAGTGCGAGGCTAACTACAGTAACGCGCACGGCACACCCTGGGTCTACAACTACAAGAAGATGGGCAAGCTCGTCGGTATGCCGGTGCCCGGCACCATGACCAGCGTGTCGTGGGAGACTCTGCAAGACGAGACCATGTACTTCGGTATTCCCATCATCGGCTACAAGACCAAGGATGGCAACTACCTTGAGAATACCCAACTGGAGCCCGATATCAAGGTGGCTAATAATCCCGAGACTGTGGTGAATGGTGTTGACGACCAACTCAAGGCCGCTGTCAAGGAATTGCTGCGTGAAATCGACGGCAAGTAATTCTATTTGAGCATAAAGGCTGTGTCGCTGTCGGCACAGCCTTTGTTTTTTCATGAATTCTTAAAATATTGAATGATGACGCTACTCTCGTTTTCACAATATATCCCCAACATCGTGGGCTATGCGGCCTCCATTTGCATGGTGCTGGGATATTTACCGCAACTCATTCACACCTTGCGCACCCGCAAGACCGACGACATTGCCGTGGGCACGTTCCTGCTCATGGGCATCGGTGGATTCTTCTTCATGATTCAAGGACTACTGCTCGAAAACTGGCCGCTATTCCTGTGCAACCTGTGCACGACCACTATGAGTGCTATTATCTTTGCCATTAAAATCAGCAACGATATCAAGAAGAAAAAGCAGGGTGGAACATAGCCGGCGCAATTCTGCCTAATGGTCTATTTTTACTTGCGCCAGACAAAGAAACAGAGCCTTTCGCTGTTGCGAGAGGCTCTGATTGTTTTTACCCGGTTCTGCTATTGTCAGACGGGTGTTTATCTTTCTCACAAAGAGTGAATTACTTCTTTGAGAAGTCGGCTTTGCGCATGTCGCCGTCTTTGGCCAGTGCGCTGTGGAATGCCAGTGCGATGTCGGGGTCTTGCAAGATGTGACCACCCTTCGAAACCTTGAGATACTCGCGCAGCAACGGGCGATAAACGGGGTGAGCTGCGTGCTCAATGATTTCCTCGGCACATTGAATGGGATCCTTGAAGCGCAAGTCGGCCACACCCTGGTCGGTCACGATGACATCCACCGAGTGCACGGTGTGGTCCACATGGGTGACCATAGGCACGATGGTACTGATGCAGTCGTCCTTCTTGATCGACGGGCACAGGAAGATGCTCGTGTAGGCGTTGCGGGTAAAGTCACCGCTACCGCCAATGCCGTTCATCAACCTTGTTCCGCTCACATGGCTCGAGTTGATGTTGCCGTAGATGTCGGCCTCAATGGCTGTGTTCATGGAGATGACACCAATGCGGCGAATCACCTCGGGGTTGTTCGAAATCTCGCACGGACGCATCACTACCTTGTCATGCAGTTCGGGTTTCGAGAAGAACTCGGCCATAGCACTGCCTGAGAAGGTGAGCGAGCAGGTACTTGCAAACTTGCAGTGACCGCTTTCCAGCAACTTCAGCACGCTGTCTTGAACCACCTCGGTGTACATCTCAAACGGTGGAATCTCGTGGCTGTTCTCAAGTGCGTCGAGCACGGCGTTGGCAATGTTGCCCACACCACTCTGAATGGGCAGGAACGACTTGGGAATGCGGCCCTGCTTCATCTCGTTCACCAAAAAATCGCACACGTTCTCGCCAATCTTGCGGGTCACTTCATCTACAGGGGTGAAGGCCGACTCCTTGCCGATGGGAGCTGAGCACTTAACCACGCCCAGCACCTTCTTGGGATCGACATGGGCTGTGGGTGTACCGGCACGGTCACTCACATGATAGATGGGTATCTCGCGACGCATGGGGGGATCGGCGGGGATGTAGATGTCGTGCAAGCCGCGGAGCGACTCGGGCAACTGGTCGTTAAGCTCAATAATCACCTTGTCGGCTACTTTAAGCCAAGTGGGGGTGCTACCCACACCGGGACCCAGCACGATTTCACCATCGTCGGTGATGCTCTGGGCTTCAACGATGGCTACATCCATTTTGCCGTAGAATCCATAACGGAATTCCTGCGACATCTCGCTCAAGTGACGGTCGTTATAGTGAATCTCGCCGGCGTTGATAGCCTTGCGCATATCGCCCAGCGACTGGTAAGGCGCGCGGAAGTTCAGCGCTTTGGCGCGGGTGAGCTCGCCATCCAGGTGGTCGTTGGTCGACGCACCGCTGAACAAATTGATTTTAAACTCGCGGCCGGCCTCGTGCTCGCGTATAGCTTTCGCTGCTATTGCGGGGGGCACCACTTTAGGGCAACCGGGACTGGTAAAGCCTGACACACCGACGGTCATCCCATTCTGGATGAATTCGGCAGCTTCTTCAGGGGTAAATACAGGATAAATCATTGTTGTAAAAATATAATTGTGTATTAAGTTCTCAAAAACAGACACAAAATTACTTATTTTGTGCGAAACTAAAAAATATTTCACACATAAGTGGTCAATCGCTATGCGAACCAACCCAAAAATCGGGCTGAATTTCCACCGTATTGGGTAAAAATATAAGAAAAATTCATTCAGGTGCCCAAAAAACTGTTTTTTATCATTTTATTTTGTACCTTTGCAGATTGAAACCCCCCTTGCGCGTGTTGGCAAGCGGAAGCGACTAAAAAAACTATATGAAAAATATCATACAAGGCAGTCTGATTACCACTTTTCGTTGCAATGCGAAATGCAATATGTGCAACATTTGGAAATATCAGACCCATCCTCAGGAAGAGATTGACGCCTCTTTCTACGAGAAACTGCCCGACGGTCTGCGCATCAACATCACAGGCGGCGAGGCAACCATCAGAAAGGATATAGACAAGATTTTTGAGATTCTATATCCCAAATCGGTGTTGTTGGAGCTCAGTACTAATGGCTACAACACCGAGAAGATTGTTGAACTCGCTAACAAGTATCCCAAGATTCTCATCAGGGTGAGTGTCGAGGGGCTGCCTCAAATCAATGACTCAAAGCGCGGCTTGCAAAATGGGTTTGACCACGCGCTCCGCACCATACTCGAACTCAAGAAGACCAAGTGCAAGAACATTGGTTTCTCAGTCGTTATTTCGCCCGACAACTACAAGGACCTCGTGTCGCTCTATGAGCTCTGCGTCGCACTCGATGTGGAACTCGGTAACTCAGCTGTACACAATTCATGGTATTTTCATAAAGACGATAACCAAATCGAGAGTGAAGAAGCCTTGCGTCAACACGAACTCTTTGTCAAGGCTCTGCTCACTTCCAAGCGCCGTCACCTCAAAGATCGCCTGAAAGACTACGGACGCGCCTACTTCAACCGCTCCATTCACCGCCGTCTGCGCGGCGACGATGCCGGCTATCGACCGGCATGCGGTGCTCTCACCGACTTCTTCTTCATTGACCCGTGGGGCAATGTGTCGCCCTGCAACGGCAGCCAGGAAGAGTGGATTATGGGCAACATCAAGGAGCAGTCGTTTGAAGAGATTATGAACAGCGACAAGGCTCGCGAGGCTCTGGAGAAAGTGAAAAAGTGCGATCGCAACTGCGCTTTCATTGTCACCGAGCGTCACGATATGAAACGCCGCCCGTGGATTCCCATCAAGTGGATTTTGAAGAACAAGTGGCGCATTTGGCGCGGTAAGGAACTCAGCTGGGATTAAGCTGACAGCCTTTGTCCCGGTCAGTAGCAGGTCATTCAGCAACAGGCCTCATGAAAACCATCGCAGTAATAGGAACACGCGGCTTCCCCGGCATTCAGGGTGGCGTGGAAATGCATTGCGAGAATATCTATCCTTTTTTCTCTGATGACACAAGGGTGCGTGTCTATCGTCGCAAACCCTATCTCACGCGGTACTCGGCCGTAGAATATCCCAATGTGGAGTTCGTCGACCTGCCCTCAACCCGCATCAAGGGCTTTGAGGCGGTGTTGCACACCTTTTTGTGTGTCATGCACATTCTGTTTCATCGCAAACCCCAAGCCGTTCATGTGCACAACATCGGGCCGGGCATGTTCATTCCGCTCTTGCGCCTCATGGGCCTCAAGGTGGTTATGACCTATCACAGTGCCAACTATGAGCATGCCAAGTGGGGATGGCTGGCACGCGTACTCTTGCGCCTGTGCGAGAGCATCTCGCTGCGATGCAGCAACCGCATCATCTTTGTGAACAAGTTCCAAATGCAAAAGTATAGCACTCGCATTCAGCGCAAGAGTGTCTACATTCCTAACGGCATCCATCATGTGACGCGCACCGCTGAAACCCGGTTTCTTGACCGTCATGGCATTGAGCCGGGGGCCTATGCGTTGGCTGTGGGGCGTCTCACGCCGGAGAAGGGCTTTGAATTTTTAATCCAAGCCGCAACACAATTGCCCGAGCTCAAGCAGGTGGTGATTGCCGGCAGCAGCGATCACGACACGGCCTACTATGAGCAACTCAAGTCGCTCGACACTGAGCACAAGGTGATTTTCACCGGCTTCACTACCGGCGAGGACCTGCGTCAGCTCTACAGCCACGCGCGCATGTTCGTACTCTCGTCGGTGGTTGAGGGTTTCCCGCTGGTGCTACTCGAGGCCATGAGCTATGGCTTACCCCTGGTAGTGAGCGACATTCCCGCATCGCACTTGTTGGAGCTGCCGCACGACCGCTATTTTGAATGCCGCAATGCACAATCGCTCGCACAGGTCTTAGACAAGCACCTCCGGAGCGATGACACCGTGCAACAATACCGCCTCGACGACTACGACTGGCGCATCATCGCCCGCCGCACCCAGTCCCTCTTCTAATCCCCCCTCCTCCCTTCGGTCCCCAGTCGCACTACCGCATGAGAACCCCGAAGTGCTTGCAACCGAACGGGAGTCGCGCTAGCGCGCGAGAACCACGAAGTGCTCGCAACCGGACGGGCGCAAAACCGCGAGTGAGCGAGTGCAATGTGAGCTTGCTCACTGATTGCCGAAAGGGTGATGAGGTGGATGGGAACACTTGGGAAAGGTGGGAAAAATGGGAAGAGTGTCAAAGAACGAGGTGGTGGTGAGGGCTGCGACGGGAGTCGCAGCATAGGGGAGACCAGAGGCGGTGCTGACGGTGTGGGGTACGAGACTGCGTCTCGCAATACATAGACATAATGCAGAATGATGGACTGAGGTTGAGTTGGTGATAGATAACCTTTATCCATTGCAGGTGGCAAAAACAACTCGCACACGGGAGGTTATTAGATTACCTATCGCTGAGGTGATGGGTCGAAAATGTATAAAAAGTAGAAAAGACCTCGATGAGGTCAAGCGGCTCGGAGAGTCGCAATCATGATTAACACCATGCAAGAGGGCCGAAGGTCATCGCAGCTTGGTGACAGACAGCGACTTAAGGTCGTGCCTCGTAGAGGAACTTCAACGTTCTCAATGCATCCTCTTGGCCAATAATTCCTCTTGATTTGCCGTTTGATACAGTTTTGCATTACTTGACATTATAGAGAGTGAGGCTCTGTGATGGGGGTTTATTGGTTGTTGAGGAGTTCGTAGTAGGCGGGGTCGTAGGAGACGGGCTCTTCGTAGGCGCAGGGGTCCCAGGGAGTGGGGTTTTCTTCTTCGTCGTCTTCATAGTCATCGTCATCGAGGGGCTCGGGAGAAGGGGTTTGGGGCTGCTCTACGGGGGTAGTCACTGCTGCGGGGGTGGTAGCTGAGGTGGAAGGGGAGGAGGGGAGGATGGTGGCGCGGGCGTGGCGGCGGCGGTCGAGTTGGATCATGAAGGGCAGCGGGCGGTTGGGGTCATCGTCCTCGGGGTTGTAGAAGGGGAGATTGGGGTACTGGTCGGGCTTGATTTCGCGGGCAGAGTTGGTTGTCGGGTCGTAGATGTAGGTCTTGCCTGTGACGGGGTCTTCGCGTCGCAGGGGCAGGTCATTATCGTCTTCAAGGAGGGTGTCTACTCCGCCCTGGTCAACGACACGGTGTGAGTCGACATCGTAGGGGTTGATGGGTTCGGTCGTCATGGGCGGCAGGGGTTGTAGCCGCGACGGCACAGGTGGGCGACTGTCGGCATCGTAATGCTCCTTGAGTAGTCGCCCGACCTGTGACTTGGAGATGCCGACGTGGTCGGCAATCTCGCAGATGGTGAAAGATTTGTCTTTGTAGTCAAGGACCGCCTTCAGGACTTCCTCGCGCGTTCGGTAGCCGAAGTCGCGCAGGAGTTGGCGCTCGTTGCCGCCGGTCATGAAGTCGCAAAGGGTGAGTGACTGCGACTTTTCGTCGAAGCGTAGACTGGCGGTGATGACGTTCTCGTCGTCGTAGATGACTTCGCCCATGCGCGACTTGTGCTGCTTGATGTAGGCCGAGATGCCCTTTTTGCGGCGTTGGTAACGGTTGGCCTTGCTGAGCGAGAAGATGGAATCGAAGGAATAGGCGCACTCGTAGGAGCCGGCGATGTGCTCGAGGGTGATGGGTTGGAGGGGCTTGCGCCGGCGTGCGTGGGCCAGTACGAGGATGGAGATGCGCTGCTGCTTGACCCAGGAGCGGAGCGTGTTGAGAACGTAGCGAACGTCGGCCGGGTCGCCGGTGCCGAAGAGGTGGGTGATGTCGTCGATGATGATAATGCTGGCGAGGTTGTTGGCGGCATACTTGAGGATGTGGGGGATGAGTTCGCGGTTAGACTTGGGCAAGTCGTGGTTGTAGTAGTTGGGCGTGAGGATGGTGAACTTGGGCGAGTTGGGGCTATCGAAGGAGTGCTCGGCAAAGCGCGGAAGGAGTTGGTGTTCAGCGTTCTCGAAGTCGAAGTAGAGGACGTTTTGGCCTCGCGCGACGATGTCGGAGGCGATTTTCATGGCCAGGATGGTCTTGCCGACGTTGGGCTCGCCGAAGAGACAGGCCATTTCGCCCTGGTGCCAAAGACCGTGCCAGAGGTCGACCGGAGGTGGTGTGGATTCGACGACCTCGTAGGCCGAGCGGGTGATGAAAACAGACTGGCCGCCCGGGTTGTCGGGGTAGCGTTTGCCGTCGGTGTCGGCGTTAAGGTCCTCGAGGGAGCTGACTCGGAAGTAGTTGGTAAGGGTGTTTTTTTGTTCTGGTGTCATGGTGGTAGGTTTTAAAGTTAGTATTTGGGGGCAAAGGTAAGGGATGGGGGGAGCGGTGGAAATGTTAATCGCACAGAAGTGGCGCTTGCCCACCCCCTCACCATTTATTGCGAAACATCACCTATCTGCCGCAGCGGTCGCCACAGGTGGCGACTCTACAATAACGCACCAAGCCACTCTACAACAACGCACCAAGCGACCCTACAACAACGCGCCATGCCACTCTACAACAACGCACCAAGCCACTCTACAACAACGCGCCATGCCACCCTACAACAACGCACCAAGCCACTCTACAACAACACACCAAGCCACTCTACAACAACGCGCCATGCCACTCTACAAATTCCACCTTTCCCTCTCTTACCATAGGTGCTTCACGAAACTACAATAAAAAAGCCACGCGACTGCGTGGCTTTCTAATAAGGTGTTAGGGCTTGTCTTGAAGTGTTGCGCTATCGGTTGGCGCCGTTAGTGCTATCGGTTGATGCCCTTGAGGTTCTGGAAGACGATGAGGGCGTCGCAGTTGCTGACGAACTTGGAGACCTTGTTGCGGTTGGCGTAGTAGAATTCCCAGAGTTCGTTCATGGCGTTGAAAGCCTTGGAACCGCGGTTCAGGTGCGGAATGGCGTTATAGTCGGCATCGTAGGTGTAGGTGAAGATTTCGTCGCCATGTGGCACGAAAGCGAGGGCGTACAGGGCCTTTTCCTTGAGGCGGAAGTCGCCGGTGAGCTTCTTGGTTGCCTCCAAGTGCTTAATAGACTGGGCTATATAGTTGTATTCGTTCTTGTAGTCAATCGAGTCGTAGGCGCTCTGTGCATAGCGGGTCAGATACCAGCAGTCACCCTTGTATGAAGCCTGATACATGATAGAAGCCAACTTGTAGTGCAACTGTGCCTGTTGCTCAGCGCTTGTGGCGGTGGCCAGTCGGTTTTGCAAGTCAATCATCTCTTGGCAGAACTCCAGTCGCTGGTTGGTCTTCACCTGCTTGGGCCCGTAGTCTTCACCACTCCAGTAGGTCGACTCGTAGTCCACAATCTGGCGACCCATCCAGCGTTCCTTGTTGAAGTCGCGGCGTGCCATGTAGCGGCTCAAGCCCAGTGTAGAGATGTAGCTGGCGGGCACTTGCTTGAGATAGGGCAGTGCAGCGTCGAAGTTGCCTTCGCGCAGATACTTGGTGCCGATGAGGTCGTTGAGCACATTGTCGTTGGCCTTCTTGTCGATAAAGGTCATGAGCCAGCGCTCGAAGTCGTTGCCGGGTGTCGAGTTCATGTAGTTACGGTAGTCGATGGTCTGCTGTGCGGTGAGGTCATCAATCATGTACCACTCTTCGCCAAAGTAGTTCAGCGACTTGTTCATATAGTCGCGATGAGGATAGAGCGAAAGCATTGCTTTGAGGTTCACCACCACTTCGGGACGGTTCCATGCTTCAAACTGTGGAATGAGGGCTGAGCGTGTCACGCGGTCAATAACCTCGGCATAGTGCGAGTTGTAGTCGTCTCCACCCACGGCCTGCTCTTCCTTATCTTTCTCGCCCAGCCACTGAAGTTCTTTTTTGAGGAAGTCGTAGTACTTGTTTTCAGGTTTGGCATCTTTGGTGGCTACCAACAGATAGCAAGCACGGGCGTTGTCCTTCATGCGCTGGGTGCCCTTCATCTTCTGCGCCTCAGTGAGTTGCTTGAGGGCGGCACTCTGGTTGCCTATCATGTAGTTCAGGAAGCCTGAAGCAGCCTGCCACATGGCGGGACTCTTGGTCTTGCCTTGCTTCACGACATCGGCAGCAAAGGCGATGAACTGCCTGATTTCGTTCTCATAAATCGAGGTCGCCTCGACATATTGCATCACTTCGGGGCTGCCTGCATCGGCAGTCTCCTGAGCATTGTTCACGAAGTCTTGCACGAGGAAGATGAGTGTGGGCGAGTTGGGATTAGCGGCATACTCAGCCTTGATGCCCTTGAGGTTGCGTTTCTCGCGCACGCACCACTTGATGCTCTGCATATCGCCTTGCTCGGCGTAGATTTCGCAAGCCTCTTGTTTCTTGCCCGAGTTGAGCAAGCCCCAGGCAAAGATGTTTTTCATCTTGTCCTTGTACACACTGGCGGGCAACGCCTTGGCCTCGGTCTCCCAGAACTGCATGACAGCCGTAGGTTTGTTGAGCATCATGTAGGTGCGCATGGCCAGCAGGTCATATTGCGCGCGATAGCGGGTTCCCTCGTAGGTGCGTGCTCGGTTGTTGATGTACTGCATATCGCGCAAGGCACCGCTGCGTTCCTGTTCAGTGGGATACTGCCAACGGTTCTCATCGAGCATATCGCAGCCGGCCATGTACTTGCTGAGCAGCAGCAGGTAGTCAATGGTCTCGCGGTCGGCGCGCGCGCTGGCGGTCTGTACAATGGGATTGTTGCTGTTAGCCAAATCATTCGGGTCCAGGTTCGCAAGCGCTTCCATGTCCCACTTCGAGGCTTTGCCTCCGGTGTAGTCGCTCCAATACTTGAAGAAACCGTCGCTAAAGCGGTCATTCATTTGCTCACGGTTATACACGCTGAACATGTAATAGTTAGGCGTGGGGCTGGGGCCACAAGCCAAAGCGGCACTCACGCCGGCCAGCGCCACAACGCTAAGGATGATAAATTTTTTCATAATCGCTATTTTGATAGTTATTGATATTCTTGGAATCCAAGTCGTAGATGATGACTTGACGGTTAATCTCGGGACGGAGTCGCGACAGTTCGTCGTGCACCTTGACGATGACCGACGCGGGAACTTGTCGTAGCAGCACCTCGTCGCCGGCACGGATGTGGGCCGACAGTGCGTCGTCGCTACCACCCGATGGCAGGTCGCTGGAGCCTATCACCAAATACTTGCCCGGAGCCGTGCGGTAGAAGAGCGTGCTGTCGTTCAGATTCACATCGTAGAGTGTGCCTTGGAACTGCTGTTGCCTGAAGTGCAGGTGCCACGAGAAGTCGGGATAGGCGGCGCACAACGGTAGGTCGTAGTCGGCAAGGTGTTTCAGATAGGGCTCCACGTCGCGGTAGTCCAGAATGGGGTTCTCGCAAGTGTAGTCTCGGGCATTGCCCGTGTTATACATCATCAGTGCACCGTAGTCTACCGGTGGAGCGGGCATGGCGAGCTGGTGTAGCCTGATGGTGGCCGACAATCCCAAGCCACGCGCAGTGAGCAACGTGCGCATGCGCTCCAGCAAGGCATAGTAGGCCTCACGGTTGCGCACAGTCCAGTCAAAGTCTACCTGCACTTCCTTAACGCCCTGCACATGGTTGGTCTCGCTCATTTGCACCAGTCGGTCCACGAGCAACTGCGCCAGTTGGGTGGTGTCGGCCTCCAGGCAGTTGTTCATAATGAACACCGTGGGTACGATTTCCAAGCCTTCAGGCATCGGCTCGCTGAAGTGCAGCGTGGCGTTAGGCATGAGCACGCCGTTCTTCACTACCACATCAAAGTAGCGCACATACATCTTCTTGATGCCGTGCTGCCGTAGAAAGTCACGCTCTGTGCTGTCGAGACGCATCACCGTGCGCCAGTAGTAGACAGCCGGAGCCGGTCGTGGCACTTCGCCGGGCGACTTGGAACAAGCCGGCATCAAAACGCACAACAGGCTTGTGAGCAACAGACTCCTGACAATATGTGCTATCTTGTGACGCATAAACCGGTAATTGTTATGTTGCAAAAATAGATAAATTTTCTAAAAATCGCTAACTTTGCCCTGCAAAAACATAGCATTGTTATGAAAAAAATTAAAATATGGCTTGAGGCGATGCGATTGCGCACTCTGCCCGTGTCGCTTAGCGGGGTGTTGATTGCCCTGGGATTTGCCAAGTGGAGTCACTGTTTCAGGCTCGTTCCTGCCCTCTTGTGCATCGTGTTTGCACTGCTGGCACAAATTGTGTCGAACTTTGCCAACGAATACTACGACTACAAGCACGGAGCCGACAAGAAAGGTCGCGTAGGGCCACGCCGCGGCGTGACCGAGGGCGACATTAAGCCACGAACGCTCAAGATTGTGACCTATGCCACCCTGGCCGTGGCGTGCGGTATTGGCCTGGCCATGCTGCCCTATGCTCCGGCAGGCAAGTGGTGGATATTGGTGCTGGTGGGAATCGTGACTGCGGTTGGTGCTCTCGCTTACAGCACAGGGCCCTATCCGCTCAGCTACCACACCCTGGGCGAACTCGCCGTATTCATTTTCTACGGCATCATTCCGGTCAATTTCACCTACTATGTGGTCACGGGCTCTTTTCATCCCTTTGTGCTCATGGCATCCATTTGCATCGGGTTTATGGGAGTGAATGTGTTGCTGGTGAACAATATTCGAGACATTGACGACGACCGTGAGGCGGGCAAGCGCACCTCGGCGGTGGTGTTCGGCAGGCAGGCGGCAGTCGTTGCTTATCTGTTTAATGGCTTTGTCGGCTTTGCCATTCTGGCGGCGCTATGGTTGCACATGTTCTTCACCATGCCCATTTGGACGCTCTTCGCTCCCGCCATCTACCTCATTCTGCACACGCACACCTGGTTGCAGGTGCGCTCGCGCGACGGTAGGGCGCTGAACCCTCTGCTGGGAGCCACCGCGCGCAATATGCTCATCTTCACAGTTATGCTGCTCATTCCGCTCATCCTCTATCCGCAGTAACAAGTCGGGCGATGTCTTGCAGCATCTTGCCGAGTTTTCCTGTGCATCGTTTGTGAGTCAGCATCTACAGAACGCCCCCCTCATCTTGCCACACACGCTCAGATATTTGGGGTAGCAATAATAACAAAAAACGCCGCTAAATGCGGCGTTTTGTTGAGGTCGCTGGCGGACTCGAACCGCCGTGCCCGGTTTTGCAGACCGATGACTAAACCACTCATCCAAGCGACCATCATGTGATTTGGGACTACAAAAGTAGTGCTATTTTTTCACATCTGCAACATTCTTGCAGTTTTTTTTCATTTTCGTCTTTTTTGAGAAGGTTCTCGGTTGCCAAAGATCTTGCCGTTCTAGCGGTTATATAAATAGGAGATGTCATCGTCTCTGTCATCCTCTGATGGCGATCTATAGCTAGCATCGCGGACAAGGCGGACCTTGTCCCTGCTGACATGAATCAGGAGGTGCCGAGGATGATGTTGACCAGGGCGGTGACGTCAGAGACGTTCACATTACCGTCGCCGTTCACATCGGCATGCACAATGTCAACGGGAATGACACCCAGAATCATGTTGACCAGTGTTGTCACATCGGTTACATTCACATTGTCGTCGCTGTTCACATCACCTTCTAAGCCAATCCCCATTTCAAGCCATCGTTCTCTTGCTTTAATATATTGATAGGCTACCCAATTCTTTTTGTTTGCGGCTCTTATCTGGGATTCGGTAATTACATTGCCGTTGCCTTGCTTGTCGGCAGTACCTCTAACATATAACTTACCTTTACTGTTAGCAGGTATTGTGCGCAGCGTGTTAATCAGCGAGGTCATTGCCGGAGCTGCTATATGATTCTCGCTGCAATTCAAGAAAGCGAGCAAGACACAGTCCTGCACCGAGAGCTCAGAGAGATTGTTCTGGCTGCAATCGAGTTCCACCAAGTAAGTGCAGCTCGACAAGTTGAGACTTTCCAAAGCATTCTGACAGCACACTAAGTTGGTGAGCGACTTGTTGTTGCTGCAAACAAGATTGTGCAGGTTTGACTTGCCTACAATTTCCAATGTGGTGAACTTGTTGTTACTGCAGTTTAAAGTCTCAAGTGTGCCTGGTAGTGTGGGCAAGGATGTTAAAAGATTGTCGTTGCAATACAATGTCTTCAATTTGCTGAAGTATTCTAATCCTTGCAAGTTGCTTATCTGTCTGTTCCCTACATTCATAAAGGTGCAACGGTCCACATCATTTTGCATGATATATCTACTGGGAAACTGCTCGTAAAGGTATTTGCGAAATTGAGCATCGGGGAAAGTGCTCAGGTCGAAAACCGCCACCGCATTGATGTCATTGATGACAACAACGCCATACTGATTGCCCAATGTTTCAAGATTGCCGATGGGCTGATTATGGAGATTATTGGATGTGAAACTGTAATCATAAGAACCAGAAGAGTCATAATACAGCACCCCAAAGATTTTCATCCCTGTTCCGGAATACCAATCATTGATATCGCTTGCAATTTTAGTGCTGCCATACAAGTCGCGGGTGTCAAATCTTATTTCACCGCTGTATTCATAACTGTAACCACCATTAACAAAATCGCCTGTCGGGTTCATGGTCACCGTGTTCAGGTGATAAAGACATTCTTCACGGGAACTGATGAAACAATTCTTGATTTGGAAAGTGATGTTCTCGGTGCCTGAACCGCCTTTAATGGCCCGACGCTGGCTGTTGCTGGTTTCATTATGATAGACCTTGAGGGTACCTAAACCCTCAATGGCCAAGTCGCTGTCTTGCAGTTTTATGGCGGCATGGTCATTGCTTTCGCAATACAGGCTGGTGATGCCGTTCTGCACGGTCATCGTGGTCTTCTTTTTGCTCTTGAACAAGAAAGTGTCGGCTCCTTTGATGGTGAACTTGTTGACGCCCGTCAAAATGATGGTGAGCGGTCCATCTACTTCGTCGACGCTGATGCCGTTGTTGCTGCTGCCGCTCTTTTCATATTCCACATTATAGATTGTCAGTGTGCGCGTGTTGTTGTTATATGACACCGTTCCGTTACCTACCGAGAAACTCGTGGTGCCAGTGATTTTCTCGCCGCACACATATATTTTTGTGGCGCTCAATGGCATTGCAACTGTGGCAATTGCCATTAGTAATAGTAAAAATTTTTTCATAATTCTATATAGTTTTCAGTTTTCAGTTCTCAGTTCTCAGTTTTCTAGATGTTCTAGATGCTCTAGCCTTTCTAGATATAGTAGGGCTAGAGAGGCTAGCTGCTACACGCCGAGGATGATGTTGACCAGGGCGGTCACATCGCTCACGTTCACCGTGCCGTTGCCGTCAATGTCGGCACGTTCTGGGTCTTTGGTTACAGTGCCCAGAATCATGTTCACAAGCGTGGTCACATCGGTCACATTCACCGCACCATCACCGTTTACATCACCACGCAAGTAGTCAATCTCGGTGATGTTGTAGAACTCCTTCCACGGCATGGTGGCCTTGTATTTGGCGAGCGTGCCCTTGGGCACACCCAGTTTGCAGGTCTGCTTGTTCACACCTTCAAAGATTTGCTCACCATAGGTGAGGTCCGCCGGAGCGGCCATCTTGGGATAGATGTTAGCCAGTGCGGTGCAGTTGGCGAAAGCCTGCCCGCCAATCGAGTTCACCTGGTTTGGGATGGTCACCGAAGTCAATGCCGTTTGATAGAATGCTCCTTCGCCTATGACTTTCAACCCTTGTGGCAGTGACACCGACTTGAGTGCAGTGCACGCGGCAAATGTGCCGTAATCGACGGTGGTCACCGATTTTGGAATGGTGATTGAGACCAAACCCGATGAATTGAATGCGTTGCGGCCAATTGTTTTCACCGACTGCGGCAACGATATTGACTTGAGCGCGGGACATACGGCAAATGCCGCTTCTCCGATTTCGGTCACCTGGTTGGGCATAGCAAACGATGAGAGGCTCTTGCAGTTATAAAAAGCGTACGGTCCTATTGTTTTTACCGCCTGTGGCAGCGTTATCGACTTGAGTGCAGTGCAGCTGGCAAAGGCCGATGCTCCGATTTCAGTCACCGTGCCGGGAATCGTTACCGATGTCAGAGCGGGTAATCCTGAACAGACGGCGTTGGGAACTTTGGTCAGACCATTAATAAAAACAAAGGTATTCAATGCTTGGCAGTTGCTGAATGGAGCACTGGTTTCAGTGATTTTTGTGGTGTTCCAGTTCACCTTGGTCAAATTGTTACTCTGCGAAAATGCAGCCTGTTCCACATTATTAACATTGGCTGGGATGGTGACCGATGTCAGGCCCGATTGGTAGAAAGCATATTGTTTTATGCTGAGCAACGATGATGGGAAATCCACCGAAGTGAGGTTGCTACACTGGTAAAATGCAGATTCCTCAATCTCTTTTAACGAGCTGCCCAATGTGAGGGTTTTCAACCCCGACATTCCTGCAAACAGCGATCGTTGAATGTATTGCACTGAATTGCCTATGTTAATGGTGGTCACATTGTTCATTTCCCAGAAGGGCAAATCGGTTTCTTCGTTAACTTCGGCAAGGGGATATCGACCATCTATGGCATTCCAGTTAATGGTTTTTAAACCCGTACATCCCTTGAAGGCATACATTCCAAGATAAGTCATGTTTTTAGGAATGGTAAGCGTATTCAATTTCGACATATTGTAACACAGATATGCTGGAATTGCCTTCACATTATCGCCAAAATTGAATGAACTGATATTTTTGGCAGAATTCTTGAACGGCCTGGTGTCGTAAGTGAAATTGCTCCATGTTTTAATGTTCCAGTTTACCGTGTCTAACGCTGTCATGGATGCAAAAGGAGATTCTCCCATCGATGTAATATCCTCGCCCAAAGTCAGTTTTCTTGTATTGGTGCAACCATAGAAGGCGTTTTCTCCTATCTCGATATAACCCGTGAGGTCAATCTCAGTGATGTTCTTGTTATTATAGAACGCTTCGGGTGCCACCTTTTTGGGGTAATACTTATTACCTCCAGTTTCTAATGATATCATATCTTTAATTGCACTTTTTGTCGAACCTATTAAAGACATTGATCCATTGGTGGTTCTAAGAAAAGCCGATTCATCTACAATATAGAAAATATAAGTACCGTCCTGAAAACTTGTGCGACTATCATAGCATCTTTCGGGAGCAGGTGTTGAGTTCACAGTCATGTAGTTGGTAATGCTGGTTTTTGTTTTTGCCTGTGCCACAACGGGCCTGGTTGAGAAATGGGCATTCTTTGTTTTGGCTTGGCATCCTGAGAAAGAGTTTGACTCCATGCTGGTTTTCGTGACATCAAGAGTGCTCCAATACAAATCAAAGTTCAATGACGAGGAGCTTGAGCCTACGAAGATGCTTTCTCCAATTGTCAACACTGAACTTGGGAGGTGAACTTCTACGAGATCGAAACAATCAGCCATGGCACAATCGCCAATAGTTGTGACCCCATAACTCAACCATATTTTTTTTGCATAATACATGCCATTTAATGAATAAGCCCCTAAACCCACTGGATACCATGTGCCATTTATCTTCACATAGCCAGGTATTGACAGCTCGGTGGGTTTTGAACGCTTGTAAATCTTTTTAGCCCCCTTCAATTCGGCATAGTTGGCTCCATAGAACGAAGATATTGCGTAAAGGTAATTGTCAACGCTGTAGTAACCTGAATTGGGATTGTCGCGGTCATCGTTGATGATAAAGGTCTTGTCATAATAGTTGCCGTATTTCAGGTTGTTAGGATCGGCATCATGTAAATCACTTGGCAATTCGATGTGTACATCAGTGCCAAAATTAATTGTCTGGCCTTTTATGTGAGGGTAGTCAGCGCCTTTTGTGGGCAACAATGTGATGGTCGTTGACAGTTCCACTTGATTGTTAACTTCATGGAAATAGATTCTTGGCAGGTCATAAATATTGCCATATTTGCCTCCAATGTTGATGTTGGCTATTTCGAAGCTAACTCCAGAGTGAACCTGCACTGTGGAGTTTGTGGGGGTGGCAAGAACACCATAACCTTGTTCTGAATTTAAATTAAGCGTGCCAGAACCTTCAAAACTAACATTACGAGACTGTTGATTAATCTCTTTGATATGTACAGCTGCACTTAACCCGTTGATTGTTGTAGTGCCAGTCACAGTAATCACTATCACCTCGTTTTCATGAGAGCCCTCGGTCAATATACCAGACCCTGTGGTACTGGTAATACTGTTAGTTCCAGTGAATTTAATGTTTAATTTTTGGCTATTTGCATCTGGGTCACGGTTTGTGTTGTCTTGAATCTTGATGGCATCACCCGCGCGCCATATTTCAACATTGCTGATGGTTAGTGTGTTGGTGCTGACATTATATTTCACTGAACCGCTCCCAATCGAGAAACTGAGTTTGTCGCTCGTGATTTTAGTGCCGTTCACCTCAATGCCATAGTCGGTTGCAGCGTTTGCCGCCAACCCACATGCCACAAGGGCGATAAGAATTAATGAAATCTTTTTCATTTCTGCAGACATGAAAGTAAAGAGGTGGAGTATAAGTCTTTTCATAATGTGGTTGATTACAGGTTTTTAGTTAATAAGTTTCAGCACTCTAAATGTCCAAGAATATAGTGTCAGGGTCGGTCGAGAGGCCTGCCTATAATATCTCATATTGCAAAAGTAAATAAAATTTTACAATTCCTCTATGTTTTATTGATAAAATTATAAATATAAGTTTATGTTTTGATAATAATGATTAACTTTGTGTTTGCATAAGAAACTCGTAAAGAAATTGACAATGAACCGCATCATCATCACACTGCTTGCTGTGCTCGTGCTGTCGCTGACAGCCGTGGCGCAGTCGTCGAGTCATCAGTATATCACCGTTGTGGCCGAGCCCGACCACGCCGACTGGACCTATCATGTGGGCGAGCGTGCCCAGATTACCACCTATGCCATCAAGGAGAATGTGCGCATGCCAAACACTGAGATTACTTACAGTTATGGCCCCGACAAACTCGATGCCGTGTACACCGGCAAGGTAAAGACCGACCGCACCGGCATGGCACACTTCACCGTACCAGGTGCTAAAGCGCCGGGGTTCACCAGCGTGCGCGTGAAGGTGACGCACGAGGGGCGCGACTACTCGTCGATGACCAACATCGCCTTTGACCCTTATAATATTCAGCCCACCACCACTATGCCTGCCGACTTCGAGCAGTTCTGGAACGATGCCAAGGCAAAGGCGGCCAAGATACCCATGCAACCCGTACTGCGTCACAGCCTGGAGGAGAGCAACGACCGTGTGGATGTTTACTATGTGCGGCTGCAATCCTACCGCAAGGGCAACTATGTGTACGGGGTGCTCACCGTGCCTAAGGCCGAGGGTCGCAAGCCCGCCATCCTGCGTCTGCCGGGTGCCGCGGTGCGCAGTTTCAAAGGGCCTAACGAGTTAGCATACGAGGGTTTTGTGGTGTTGGAGATTGGCGTTCACGGCATTCCCGTTGACCAGAGCGAGGAAATCTACCGCCAACTTGAGGCGGGTGCACTGGCAGGCTACACAACGCAAGGCATTGACAACCGTGATACCTATTACTATAAACGCTCCATACTGGGTTGCGTGCGTGCCATCGATTACCTGTGCAGCCGTGACGATGTCGACGCGAGCCGCATCGCCACCTACGGCGGCAGTCAGGGCGGTATGCTCTCGATCATGACGGCGGCGCTCGACAACAGGGTGAGTGCCCTGTTTGCCTATTTCCCCGCCTTCTGCGAACTCACCGGCTATTATCATGGTCGTGGAGGAGGCTGGCCTCACTTGTTCCGCAACCCCGACGAACCTAACCTGAAAGCGCGCATGGAAGTATCGCGCTACTACGACACGGTGAACTTTGCCCGCATTCTCAAGACGCCGGGCTTCTACGCCTGGGGCTTCAACGACCCGGCATGCTGCCCCACATCGACCTTCAGCGCCTACAATGTGATTACCGCGCCCAAGCAGTTGCAGGTAGGGCGTGATACGGGTCACTGGCTCTATCCCTGGCAGGTCGACAACGCCATCGCCTGGCTCAAAACCCAGTTCCACATGCAGTAGATTTTGATTATGGTGTAGTGCGGGTAAGTTGAAGACAGCATGAGGTGTTAGAGATGGTATCTCTAGTCTTTCTAGATAATCTAGTTTAACTAGAATTACTAGTCAACTATGGTGAATCGCACAAAGTGCTTTACACTACATCAAGCCTTTGACTAGTCCTTTACTTTTTGAGTTTTTTGAGGGCTGTGTTGAGACGGGCCGGTGTGAGGTCGGCAGGATAGTCGGTGAAGGGGAACAGCGTTTGGCAGCCGTTTCGGTACTCGCTGCACCCGAAGGCGGTTCTGCCTTTCACGATGTGACCTTTGCCGCACACGGGGCACACAATTTGGTCATATGACTTGATGCGCGGTGCGCGTGGTTTCTTTTCGCCGGTAGGAGTGTTGGCCCCTTTCTTCTTGGATTTTTTTTCGCCGGCTGATTCAACAACGATGCTGGTGCCGGTATTGTCGCGCAGCACATTGAGCACAATATCGCCCACCATGACTTTGAGTTCGTCGATAAACTGCTGAGCGCTGAATTCTCCTCGTTCAATCTGTCGCAGTTTCTTCTCCCACAGGCCCGTGAGTTTTGCCGACTTGAGCAACTCCACATGAATCGTGTCGATGAGTTGGCAACCGGCTACAGTTGCGACCAGGCTTTTGCGTTCTTTGCTGATATAGTGGCGCCTGTGCAGCGTCTCAATGATGGCGGCTCGTGTTGACGGTCGCCCTATGCCGTTCTCCTTCATGGCATCGCGCAGTTCTTCATCGTCGACCAGTTTGCCTGCGGTTTCCATAGCGCGTAGCAGTGTGCCCTCGGTGTAAGGCTTGGGCGGCTGCGTGCTCTTCTTGAGTAGGGATGGCTCGTGGGGTCCGCTCTCGCCTTTCACAAACTCAGGCATCGCATTATTGTTGTCGGTTTCGTCCTTCTCGTCGTTTTGGGCCTCTCGGGCATAGACGGCACGCCAGCCGTCTTTCACAATTTGCTTGCCTGTGGCCTTGAATTCATGTTCGCCTATTTCAGCCATCACTGTGGTGGTGAGGAACTCGCAGTCGGGGTAGAATGCCGCGATGAATCGCTTGGCGATAAGGTCGTAGACGCGTTTCTCCTCGTTGTCGAGCGCGGCCCGTCGGGGGTCCACATTGGTGGGTATGATGGCGTGGTGGTCGGTTACCTTGCTGTTGTCAAACACCTTTTTGCTCTTGGGCAACTTCTTGTCGGTCAGGATGGGGGCGGTGAGGGGGGCGTAAGGCACCATGGCCTGCATGATGCCGGGAATCTTGGGATAGATGTCATCGCTCAGGTAGGTGGTGTCGACGCGCGGATAGGTGGTGACTTTCTTCTCGTAGAGCGACTGGACCAGTTTCAGTGATTTTTCGGCGCTAAAACCGAACTTCTTGTTGCACTCCACTTGCAGTGAGGTGAGGTCGAACAAGCGCGGAGGAGCCTCCTTGCCTTTCTTGGTCTCAATGCCGGTCACCGTGAGCGGTAAATCCTTGATGTTTTCCATCACAGCGCTCGCATCGCCCACAGTCTTGAAGCGGCCGCGGGTGGAATTGAAAGTGGTGCCTCGGTACAGGGTCTTGATTTCCCAGAAGTCTTCGGGCACGAAGTTCTCGATTTCGCGCTGGCGGTTGACGATGAGCGCCAGTGTTGGGGTCTGCACGCGACCTATCGAGAGCACGTTGCGGCCGTGAGCGTACTTGAGTGAGTAGAGTCTGGTGGCATTCATGCCCAAAATCCAGTCGCCAATGGCCCGCGAAAGGCCTGCAAAGTACAGGTTGTCGAAATCGGTCGCGGGTTTCAGTTGGTTGAATCCCTCGCGAATGCTCTCCTCGGTGAGAGACGAAATCCAGAGGCGCTTGACGGGAATGTTGCAGCCTGCTTTCTGGTAAACCCATCGCTGAATGAGTTCGCCTTCCTGCCCGGCATCACCGCAGTTAATCACCTCATCGGCTTGCCGCATTAGGGTTTCAATTACATGGAATTGCTTCTTGATGCCATCGTCATCCTTGACCTTGATGCCGAAGCGGGGCGGAATCATGGGCAGTGCGCCCAGGCTCCATTGCTTCCATAGCGGGGTGTACTCGTGCGGCTCTTTGAGTTCGCACAGGTGTCCGAAGGTCCAACTCACATAGTAGCCGTTGCCCTCGAAGTAGCCGTCGTGTCGGTCGCCGGCTCCCAAAATGGCGGCAATGTCGCGCGCCACGCTCGGTTTCTCAGTCACACACAGTTTCATTCGCCCAACTTCAGTTTCTTTGCCTCGTCCCACAGGGCGTCCATCTCATCGAGTGTCATCTCGCCCAGCCGACGGCCTTGTTTCTTGGCTTCTTGTTCTATGTAGTTGAATCGTGCAATAAATTTCAGGTTGGTGCGCTCCAGTGCGTTGTCGGGCCGCACGCCATAGAGTCTGGCGGCGTTGACCACGGCAAACAGCAGGTCACCAAACTCCTTTTCGCGGTCCTTTTCGTGTCCGTCGGCGAGTTCACGCTCTACCTCGGCGACTTCCTCTTTCACCTTGTCCCACACATCCTCGCGTTTCTCCCAGTCAAAGCCCACATTGGCGGCTTTCTCCTGCACGCGTTCGGCCTTGATGAGCGAGGGTAGGGTGACGGGCACCCCGCCCAGCACGGTTTTGTTGCCGCCTTTCTCCTTCATCTTGATGAGTTCCCAGTGGTCGAGCACGTCGCGGGCAGTTTCGTAGTGCTCAGTGCCGTAGATGTGCGGATGGCGGAAGATGAGTTTGTCGCAAATGGCATTGCACACATCGGCAATGTCAAAGAGTCCCTTTTCGTCGCCAATCTTGGCATAGAAGACGATGTGGAGCAGCACATCGCCCAGTTCCTTGCGAATGTTGTCGTTGTCGTCGGCAATGATAGCCTCGGCAAGCTCCATTGTCTCCTCTATGGTGTTGGGTCGCAGGCTTTCGTTGGTCTGCACCGAGTCCCAGGGGCACCGCTCACGCAGTGTGTCCATCACGTCGAGCAGTCGCCCAAAGGCTTCCAGTTTCTTTTCTCGGCTGTTGTTAGGCATAGTCAAAATAGTTTCTTGTCAGGTTATTCGAGCAGGTCCTTGCCGTATTTTTTGTAGAGCCAGTAGATGATGCCCAGGATGACGCACCACACCAGGAGCGACCACAGGTTGTCGAACGGCGACGACATGAAGTCGATGAAATCTTGCCAGGCGGTCTTCACGCCGCTCTGGTTGGCGCGTTGCAGCACGGCATTGTCGGTGTAGGAGATGCGCGCGGTCTGTTCAGGCAGGTCAACGAAGACTGAGCAGCGCGATTCCTCGCCCTTGATTACAAAGGTGCGGGTGGAGTCGGTCTCGTTGAGCGAGATGGCGTCGGGGTTGTTGTCGTGGCGGTTCACAAACTTCTTGAACGATGCCTTGTCGGTGAATACTCGCCGCAGGGCAATGCGGCTGAACTCGTCGCGGGCGAAACCCAACCGGGCTTCCTCATAGTTGGTGTTCTTGTATTTGATGCTCAACCCCTTCTTGCGCGGTGTGAGGGTGACGACCGTGGGATTGTCCACGTCGTCGACGCCCACCTTATAGGTCTTGTTAGAGCCTTTGAGGGTTTCAATCACATCATCGACATTGTCGCCAAATGTGCACTCAAAGAAGGTGACGGGATTGTTGGCCTCGCCTTCAATGGCCTCTTTTTTGTCGCCCTTGCCACAGGAGGCAAGCAGTAGGGCTGCACAGAATATGAAGAACAGTTTTTTCATTATGATAAGCTGAAAAAATGATAAAAGAAACCTGCTAAAACGGGTCATTTAACTTTGCAAAGATAAGAAAAAATGTGGTTAGGGTTGGTATTTTCGTCAATTTTCACTAATTTAGTGGCCAATAATTGAAAATGTATCATCAAAAATCAAAGAAACTATGGAATATGTATTGTACTTGATAGGCGTGTTCTTTTGCGGTACAGGCGCAGTGTGCTACTTTAAGGTAGAGAACTTTGGGTTGATGCCGATGCTCTCAATGGTGTTTGCGGGCATTTTGCTCATAGCGCTGGGCTTTGTGATTGACCGTCTTGACGATATAAAGGACCTGCTCAAGAAGCAGAATAGGTTGCTGGCACCTCCTAAAGATAAAAAAGAAGAAAAAGACGACGATTAAGGATGACTTTTGAAGGGCTAATTATAGGCCTGGGCACATTTCTGATTATCGGCTTGTTCCACCCCTTGGTCATCAAGGGCGAGTACCACTACGGGACGCGTTTTTGGTGGGTGTTTTTGGTGGCAGGCATCGTGTTCGGGCTGTTGTCGACGCTGGTGAGCAATGTGCTGGTGTCGTCGTTGCTGGGTGTCGCTTCGTTCTCCAGCTTTTGGGGTATTTTGGAGGTGCATCAGCAAGAGAAACGCGTGCAGCGCGGTTGGTTCCCCCGCAACCCCAAGCGCACCTATCGGTGGGACGAGGCATCGTCGTCAACTCAAGAAACAGATAAGAAACATCAATAAAACTCAAAATGCAATGACTATGAAGACATATAGAAACCTACTGCTGCTGGCCATGTTGGCCGTGGGCCTTTCGGGCCGAGCCCTGGGCATCGAGAACTTTGAAGTGAACCAGGTATTCAAGACGGCTCAGAGTGTATATCACATTCTGGATAAGGATGCTGAACAAGACACCTACACCATGGCGTCGGTGGCCCTACAGTGGCCTATGCGGTTTGGTACCAACGACTTGTCGGCCTTGCAAGACTCACTGCTGATGCTCACCTTTGGCGAGACGGGCGCACCCGATGATGTGATTAACAACTACTTGGCTCATCCGCAAGGCTATGGCGACAAGGTGCTTGATTTGCTACCTGAGGGAGAGCAGGCTATACCCGACGATGCACTGATGCTCACTAGCACGGTGTCGGTCTCGTCGGTGGGATTCTGCGAACGCTACATTGTATATAAGGTAGATAACTATGAGTTTGGTGGCGGGGCGCATGCTAATTTCTACAGCCACTTCCTGAACTATGATATCAAGGATAACAAGGTGCTGAACTTTGCCGACATCTTTGCCGCCGGCGCTGAGGAGAAGTTGCTGACAATCATTACTAACCGCCTCAAGGGAAACTACTTTGCCGAGACACTTGAGGAACTTGCCGAGAAGTCCGGAATCTTTACTGACCAAATTTTCGTGAGTCGCAATGTGTACCTGACCGGCGACAGTATCGTGTTCCACTATAACCCCTACGACATCGCTCCCTGGTCAGAGGGTATCATCACGGTCAAGATTCCCGTGTATGACCTGGCAGACTTGCTCACGCCCGCTGCCCGCGATCTCTACAATCTTTGATTTAAGTTTCTAATGCTTTAGAAACTTGAAGGTTAGAGGTTAGGGGTTAGAGGTTGGAGGTCGCCTTTCGCTTAGAAACTTGTGTTACTTGAGTTCTGACTCGGGCACGGGTTCCGGTGCTTCAGACACCGGAACGTCTTCAAATCGTTTTTCGCCTGCAAACCGCCCGTTCTTGTCACGGGCGTCACCATATTCATCGATGATGAATGTGGCGTAGTCGGCATCGGTCACGATCAGTTCGTCGTAGTAGATGTGCGCTTTGTCCTTGGCGTAGCCGTGGCCAATGAATTGGAAAGTGGCAGGGTCGGCCCCCACAACGGGTCGTTCCAGGAACCACACACGCGCTTTATCCCTGTAGTAGCAACCACCCAAATCTTGGAAGGTGTCCGGATCGGAATCAGCCAATTTCTTCCCGTAGAGATAGATGTGAATGCCATCGGTGGCGTAGTTCCATTCCACCACTTTGAAGTTCTTGATGTCATCGACGGCAAATCGCGTGCTGTCGTAGTAGGCATAGCGGCTATCCTTGGCCCAAATATCATTTTCAATTTGTCGGAGAACCTTAAATGATTTCATGTCGGCTACATGCAGGGGTGCACCCTGAATGTAGTAGTCGTTCTTGTCGCGGAACAGCGGGTATTTTTCAGCCACGACAGTTGCAGGGTCGGCACCGTGAACCAAGCGATCCTTGAAATAGACATGACGCGCATCGCGGCCCAGCCAGTTATTCACCTCCTTGAAGGTGTTAGGGTCGGCATCGGGCAGTTCATCGTTCCTTTGGCCGAAACTGAAGGTCCAGTAAGAGTAATAGACCTTGCCGTTTTCAATTTTGAATCCGTCGTTGCCGCAAGAAGTTGTCAGCAAGAAGATAGCCAAGAGGAATATTCCTACCAATGTGTGCGACGCATTGCGTGATGTGGAAAATAAAGGTTTCATGATGGGCAGTGTTATGGGGTGAGTGTATTGTATGAAAAGTGAGAAAACCAATGAGCGGCAGGGGATTATTCCAGCGGTAACTCATCGGTGATTCCGAAACAGTCGCGCACGGCCTTTCTGATGGCATTAGCCTCGCGCCCGCCACTCTTGAGGATGTGCAGTACCTGCTTGATGTAGTCATCTTTCTTGGAGAGTCCGCACAGAGCGGCTACATTTGAGTCGCCCAGAATCATTTTTTGGTTATAAACGCGCAAAATCTGCGCATAGTCATTCTCGCTCACATAGCGGTGGAACTCGCGGCACAAGTCCTCGTAGGTGCTCCGTGGGTCAATTTCATTAACCAAGTCAATCATGTGCTCCTCGAGCGCATTGATGTTGCGGAATTTGCGGTCAATGCGCACTTCAACCTCATGCTTGACCCGATGCCTAACGTGCATGAGCGCTTGCTGCTTGAGCTCAGCGGCAAACATTTTGATAACCGAGCGCCGAACCGAGTTGAATACATCGTCGGGATTGCGGTGTCGCTGTCGTGCAACGGCCTTGACAACTCCCTCAAGCATCAGCAGATTCTCAATCTCGGCCACATTAGGCACCAGAATCTTCTTCTTGCGCAGATACTCTACTTCCACATCGTCGCGTCGGTCGCGGTCCACGATGCCCATGCTGTCCATGTGGTGGAACGACTTGAGGTCGTTGAATGAGCGCACGCTCTCAATCACTTTGTTGCAGCTACCCAACGGCTTGACGGTGCAGTTGGGGAAGATGAGCGGGTAGAGTCGTGAATCAATGCTGTGAGTGTCGTCGCCCTCGATAAAGAGTACCGGCCGACGGCTTCCCAACAGGTCGTAGTAGAGTGCCTCGCTCAACTGCCGGCTGGTGTCCATGACCTCATAGTCCCACGTCATGCCGGCGGGGTCGAAACTCTTGACCCACACGCAAGTATTATCGGAACGTGAAGTTGCGAAGTTTACATCGTGGGTGTTGTAAATGAACGTGCAGTCGGGTCGCAACCCTTCAATCTCGTTCCATAAGGTGACCATAATAGAAGGATGGATGAACGACTCGGGGTCGTCGACGACGATAAGCGCTTCGGGCATGGCATATTGCACCGCGCCGATGTAGTAGAGCACGGCTTTCTCGCCGTCGGACAAGCGGAGCGACGAGTATCGGTCGTCTTGCCCCTCGGTGGTGAATAGCAGTTTCCCGTTTTCTCGCAACACCTTGTTCTTGGGAAACACCTCTTGCCAAGCCTTGACGGTGACATCGAGTTTCGTCTTGGGGAAATCCAGTTGCTCGCCCATGAGCAGGTGTGCCTTGTAGTTCATCATGTCGCGAAACTCCTCGTTCATCATCACATAGAAGAGTTTGTCAAACTCGGTCACGGCATAGCTCTTGACTTCCAACGCATTTTCATTCAGTGTATCAAACATGGCGCTGATTGAGCCCTTGCGTGGATTCTTGTTGGTGCTGGGAAATATTGCTCTGAGTGCCGAAATGCGAAACACGTTGTCGCCGCACTGCTCCATGAGTTTGCTGCAAAAGCGGCTTTTGCCCGAGCCGTTGGCACCGATGAGGGTGAGCTGGCGCACATCGTGCAACACGTCGGCGGGTTGACTATTGCTCTTATTGGGAAGCTTGATGTCCATCGTTCTTGGTTATTTCAGGGTTTACAGCTCAAATTTAGCAAATATTCTCGTTATTGCAAAATTGTAGCGGTAAAAACAGTCGTGAGGGGGAGTTGTGCGGTTTTACAACAGCCTCGGTCAAGATTCAGAAGTCAAGGCCCACGGTCAAGAATAAGTTAAGCCGATGACTGTGACTATTCCAGCCCAGCGATGCTCCCAGAGGTCCGGCAATGTTGCTGTTGTAGAAGTAGGAAATGCTCGCACCCCACAGCGGTTTGCGGTCGAAGATATTGCCAAGTTTCTCGTTATGCTCGGCAACACAACCGTCGAGCATCAGGTAGTGCTTGCCCGTGAGGCGTTGTTGCAATCGTAGCGACGCACTCACGAATTTAGAGCCGAAGAACTCCACGTGTCCCAATCCCACCAGAGGTAACTGCTGGGGGAAGAACTTGCCGTAACTCCTGCCTCCGGCCACATTTTGTGCCATGATGGGCAGGTCGTCGCCAAAGAGCAAACGACCCTGAATGCCCGGGCGCAAATGTGTGCTTTGTGTGATGGGCAGGGTAACCTGCGCCATTGCTGTCAGTGCGCTGAATCCGCTATGTCCTTTCCAGTGTGCAAAGTTGTCGGTATAGTAGGCATATTTCGCCTCGATTCTGGCGCCGCGGCGTGTGAAGTAGCGGTTGTCCTCATTGTTGTAGCGCAGCCGCACATGATAGTTTAAGTAGTGCTCGTTGGGGTCGAACATGATAGTACTCTCATCGTTCCACAATCCCTTGAAGTGGTGGTAATGCTCCCATCCCACACCCAACTCGCAGTCGAAGTTGAGCGCGTCGAAGCTTAACAGTTTAAGATTGGCATGCTGATAGATGAGCGACAGATTGTTGCTGCGGTGGCCATGGGTGTAGAGATCGAAGTATTTGTACCAGAACTCATAACTCACGCCCATCTTGCGGAATTTCCATGGCTCGATGTCAAAACTGAGCCGCAACATGGAGCGCAAACCCAGTCGCAAGGTCAGGTTCAATTCCTTGTTGACAGAGCCGCTCTCAAAGTAACGGGCATTCAGTAGCGCAGCGGCAATGTCTTCGCTGTCGAAGTGCAGGCCCACCGATGCCACCATGGTGTTACTCTCGCGGGTGTCAACGAGCCCGCCCTGCTCATTATTGGAGGGGGTGAGGTGCTCCATGTCGCGCAGGTGCAAGGTGTAGTTGACATCGGGCAAGGCTCCTGCTTGCTGCTTGAGCAAGACGATGGAGTCAAGTTTCTCGCGGGTGGCCGTCTCGCCGCGCTCCATGAGCGAATTGAGTGCGCCTCCGGTGAAACTGCCGCTGGTGTAGCCTCTGACGGGCACTTTGATAACCAAGTCGCAATACTTCTCGTTTTCACGCGCGCGACGACTCACGTCACTGCCCATAGACCGCTCCATGACATCGAGCAGCGTGCGATATTGCTTGTCAGTGCCCAGCCCCAAATCAAACTTGACACCAATCACGATGTCGGCACCCAACTTGCGGGCCACATCGGCGGCAAAGTTGTTTTTCGCGCCGCCGTCTACCAGCACCATATTGTTTATGTGCATGGGAGTGAATACACCGGGCACCGACATACTTGAGCGGATGCTCTTTGTCAGATAGCCGTTAGTGAGTACGACCTCTTCGTCATTCACCAAATCGGTGGCTATACAGGCAAACTGTCGGGGCAGGTCTTTCAAGAAGTTGATGCTGTCGGTATATCCCTGCAAGTAGTGCTCAAATGTGGTCTCAACATTGGTGCCGCGAATCACACCGCCGGGCTGGGGGTCAATGCCACCGCGCACGTAGAAGTCGCGTTGATAGATGTAGGTGTTTTGCGCGTCGCGTTCGCTCAGTGTGAGCCCGTGCTGGTTCTCTCGGTCCAGAAATAGTTCGGCCCAATCCATGGTGCGGAACATGGTGGCTATGTCGTTGCTGTCATAGCCGACACTATACAGGGCTCCCACGATGCTTCCCATGCTGGTACCCACTACCATGTCGACGGGGAGGCCGGCCTCTTCAATCACCTTGAGCGCGCCCACATGAATGGCTCCGAATGCTCCGCCGCCGCTGAGCACAAGGGCTACTTTCTTGCGGCCCAAACTATTGTCTGTTTCTGTGGTGTTAGGCACTGTTGAGGTGCTGTCGGGAACAATGGTTTGTGCTACTGCAGGCAATGTCAGTACACACATGATGATTGACAATACTATATTTTTCATGACTGCTGGAGTTGTAATGTATATACAAAATTAGGGAAAAATATCGTTCTCGCCATGAAAAGTGCCTAAAAAAAAGCACTTCCCCATGATGTGTGGAGAAGTGCTTTTCCTGATTGCTATTATATCAATTATTCTGTTTTGTCGCTTTTGTTATTCAATAACGCGGCATGCTCCCACATAGCGTGACTGGTAGTAAGTCTCGGTTGAGTTGCTCTCAGTGATGCCTTTGTGGCACGAAGCGTGAATGAACTTGAAGTTGTTGTCATTATGAACTTCGGTGACGATGCCCACATGGCCCACGCGCTTACCGCCGCGTGCACGGCCGTTGAAGAACACAAGGTCGCCCGGTTTGAGCTCGTGGCGGGCAATGCTGCGACCGTCGTTCACTTGTCCGCGTGAGGTGCGATCCAGACTGAAGCCGAAACGCTTGAATACGTAGCTGGTGAATCCTGAACAGTCAAAACCGCGTGGACTTGCTTGACCATAGCGATAGGGCACTCCCTTGAACTGGAAGGCGAAGTTGAGCAGGTCTTTCACTCGTCCTGATGCGGCATCGTTATTGATGGGTGCATTGTTCAGCTGTTCGCGCACGGTGGCGGTTGCTTTTTCTTTAGCGGGAGGGGGTGGAACGTCGCGTTGCAGACGCTGCGCCTGGGCGCTGAAAGCGGTGGCGCACGCTATGATGGCTATGAACAGTTGAATGAAAATGCGGTGTTGTTTCGAAAAAGTCATGCAATAAATAATTTAATGTAACCACGGAGCATAAACTCCAAAACTGAAAGGGTTTTTTACTAACCCGATACAAAATTACCTATTTCATGACGTGTGTGCAAACCCGCTAAAGGTTCTTAAACATTTACGGTTGTAAACAATTTGGCGTGTTCAAGTGCGTTAAAGGTCAGTTATTAGGGGTGTAGGCACTATTTTGATTTACAAACCGATAAAAATAGAAAATGAACAAAATAACAAATTTTAACAGTATTTATAGTGTCTAAACCTCATTAAAAGCGGTTTTATGCTGTGGTGTGCTGTGGACGCATGATGGCCTTGACGGCTCGGCCCACATGGTTGGCAATGTCGCCCGCAATGAGGCCGTAAGTACCCTCTTGTTCCACTGCAATGTCGCCGGCCTTGCCATGCACATACACGCCCAGCACCACGCCCCAATCGGGCGAGTAGCCTTGCGCGATAAACGCCGCTATTACGCCGGTGAGCACGTCGCCGCTACCGGCTGTTGCCATGCCGGGATTGCCGCTGCTGTTGATGTAGACTTTGCCGTCGGGGCGGACTGTCATGGTGTAATGCCCCTTGAGCACGATGGTGATTTCATAGAGTTTTGACACGTCAATGGCTTTCTTGAGTCGCTCCTCGTCGCTGTGGTGCAGACCGAAGAGCCGGTCAAACTCGGCATCGTGCGGTGTGAGAATTGATCCCTTGGGGATGCTGCGTAACAACATGGGCCTCAAGGCAATGCAGTTGAGTGCGTCGGCATCGAGGATGCAGGGCATACGGTAGCTCTTGAGGAACGAGTCGACGGCGTCGAGCGTCTCGTCGGCAATACCCATGCCCGGGCCGAGGGCCACCACGCTATACTTGTGGTGCAGTTCAATGCCTGTGGTGAATATTTCGTTGCGATCACCTTCAAACAGCACTTCAGGCACGGCGGCGCTCAGCGGCGAGAATCCGCAACGTGGCGCATGGACTGTCACCAGACCGGCTCCCGCGCGTGTCGCTCCGCGGGCTGCCAAGATGGCGGCACCCATCATGCCGTAGCTACCGGCCACCAAGAACACGGTGCCGTTGTTGTATTTGTTGATGAACGGCGTGTGGGGCTTCAGAATTTCGCGCACGTCCTCTTCCTCAATCAGGTAGAAGTCGGTGGGAGTCTTGTTGATGGCATTTTCGCTCAAATCCAAGTCCAGCACCTTGCACTCGCCCACAAACTGGGCGTTCTCGGCAAAGAAGAACGACAGTCGCTTGAACTGGAAGGTGAGGGTGAGATCGGCTTGGATAATGTTGCGCGGGTCGCTGCCCAAATTCCATTCGCCAAACATTCCTGAAGGCATATCAATTGACACAACATAGGCTTCGGACTCGTTGATGTATCGCACCAGCGCTTGATAGCCACCCTTGAGCGGGCTGCGCAAGCCGGAACCGAAAAGGCCGTCGACCACGAGGTCGTTCTGGTCCAGATAGGGAGGGTTGAAAGTGTCAACAATCTCAATGAAGTTGATACCCTCCATTTTCAGGATCAGGTCGCGGTTAGTGGAGCAACATGCCGACAGGTGCGACGACTTGATGTTGAACAAGTACACCTCGGGACGATAGCCCTGCTCATAGAGCATTCGGGCGGTTGCCAGAGCGTCGCCGCCATTGTCGCCGGGGCCCGCGAAAATCACGATGCGCTTTGACGGTAGCCAGCGCGACATGATTTCGTAGGCTACAGCCGATGCGGCTCGTTCCATGAGTTCGAGTCTTGAGATGTTTTCTTCGTCAATAGTCTGCTCGTCAATGCGGCGTATGCCTTCAGTTGTGAATATTTTCATGTGTTGTTATGGTGTTGCAAGAGTTGTTGTAAATATTAGTTGAATTTTGAATTTACAAAAATACGGGTTTTCACCAACATAAAAAAATTTTTTTTCACTCAAATGATTCCTATGTTCATTCCGCCTTTTTCAGATTGAATATTTGTTCGTGAATCTTGGTGCTGAATGTGAGCGGATGGCTAATGTAATTATATTTATTTGTAGCCTCGCCGGTTGTGACATTAACGGTGCCATAGTTTAACAAGCGCCCCAAAATGGGCTGGTCGACTTGGACTCCCTCGCACTTGCTCAAGAGTAGTTCAAAGGAATTACGGTTAATGATGCCGCGCTTAAAGATGAGGCGATGTGTGGTGACAACATATTGCCTGCCGCCATAAATAGAAATAGACCAAATCAAGGCAGTGAGAAGTATGGCGGCACAAATACAAACGATTATTAATGCATCAACCGGCAAAAACAAGGCGGCAATGGAAAGCAGTGCGACAAGAACCGGGCCGGTGTAAATGATTCCGTGCTGTTTGGCCTGATAAACGATTATTTCTCCTTCCATCAAATGGCTCTGAATGTATCCCATAATAAAAAAGTTTTGATTGTTTTACTTAGTGCAAATATACAAGTTTTTTTGATAATATAATGTGATAAAAGAAAAAACTTAAATATTGATGAAATAATATTTTAGCGTTAAAAAGTGCATTATGTTTGGTGGTGGGGAGAAACTTTAGTAATTTTGCTCAACAAAAACGGTAACGATAATGAACGAACTGACGATTAACGGGCTGACGTTTGAGCCCTATTTGAAAGAGAGCGATATTCAGAAACAAGTTCAACGTGTGGCGAGCGAAATCAGAGCGTCGCTGACAACGGATAACCCCCTGTTGCTGTGCGTGCTGAATGGTGCATTTGTGTTTGCTGCTGATTTGTTACGCGCCCTTGATATGCCCGAGGCTGAAATCTCGTTTGTGCGTTTCAAATCCTATGAGGGCACGTCGTCTACGGGCGAAATCAAGCAACTCATTGGCTTGACTGAAGATATTACAGGCCGTGAGGTGGTGATTGTGGAGGATATCGTCGACACCGGACTTACTGCCGTAAAACTGCGGGAGTTGCTGGTAAGCCATGGAGCCAAGAGCGTGGTAATGGCCGCTCTGCTGTTCAAGCCGGCTTCAATTACAGTGGGGCAAAAACCTGAGTTCGTGGGCTTTGAGATTCCCTCGAGATTTATCATCGGTTATGGTCTGGATCTTGACGGCAAGGTGCGCGGCCTGCGTGACATTATGGTCCTGAAAGAAAATGAGAAATAAATAATAACCAATTTAATAAGTAAAATAAAACAACTATGCTGAACATTGTCATGTTTGGAGCTCCCGGCTCCGGAAAGGGCACACAAAGCGATATGCTCATTGAGACTTATCAACTGTTTCACATTTCAACCGGCGACGTGCTGCGCGACAACATTAAGCGAGGCACCGAGTTGGGCAAGACAGCTAAAGACTACATTGATAAAGGACAACTCATTCCCGACGAACTGATGACCGGCATACTGGCTTCGGTAGTTGACGAGAACGCCGACAAGGCTCGTAATGGTGTCATCTTTGACGGATTCCCCCGTACTATAGCACAAGCCGAGGCACTCGACAAGATGCTTGCCGAGCGCGGTACGGCCATCTCGGCGGTGATTGGCCTTGATGTGCCCGAGGAAGTGCTGGTGGCTCGCCTGCTCAATCGTGGCAAGGAACAGGGTCGTAGCGATGACAATCTGGAGACCATCAACGATCGTCTCAAGGTCTATCACAACAGCACAGCACCCCTCAAGCAATACTACGAGGAACAGGGTGTCTTGCACATGATTAAGGGCACCGATACGCCGGCCGATGTGTTTAACCGCATCAAGGCTGAACTCGACCCGCTGGTGTAAGAATATATGCCTATAGTTGAGATATTATCGCTTAATCACCCCGGTGTAGAGGTTTATGCCGCGCTCACTGAAGCGCAACTACGCAACCGTCTTGATCCCGGTAAGGGTATCTTCATTGCCGAGAGCCCCAAGGTGATTGAGGTGGCATTGCGTGCGGGTTATGAGCCGCTTTCGCTGCTGTGCGAGCGCAAGCACATTGACGGCGATGCTGCCGGCATCATTGCCCATTGTCCCGATATTCCCGTTTACACAGGCACACGCGAGTTGCTGGCGCAACTCACGGGATATGTACTCACGCGCGGAGTGCTTTGTGCCATGCGTCGTCCTACTATGCCGTCGGTTGAGCAGGTGTGTCGCGAAGCTCGCCGTGTGGTGGTGATAGATGCCGTGACCGACACAACCAACATTGGAGCCATCTTTCGCTCGGCGGCGGCGCTGGGCATTGATGCTGTGCTACTCACACGCGACTCGTGCGACCCGCTCAATAGGCGGGCCGTGCGTGTGTCTATGGGCTCGGTGTTCCTGGTGCCTTGGACTTGGCTCGATGAATCCGTGAGTAGCCTGAACGCTTTGGGCTTCAAAACGGCGGCGATGGCACTCAGCGACGACTCGGTGGCAATTGACGACCCGCAACTCATGGCCGAACCGCGGTTGGCCATCGTTATGGGTACCGAGGGTGACGGACTGCCGCATCACGTCATTGAGCAAACCGACTATGTGGTGCGCATTCCCATGAGCCACAATGTTGATTCGCTCAATGTAGCTGCCGCCGCAGCGGTAGCGTTCTGGCAGTTGCGTTGAGGGTTGAGGGTTGAGTGTTTAGTGTTGAGAGACGTGAACGAGTGAAAAAAAGAATTTTGTGAAAAAGTTGCGATTTGTCTTCTTTCATAGTAATTTTGCATCATCATGAGCGATAATTATCTATATCCGTTAATCATAGCCCTTGTGGCGATGCTGTTCTCGGCCTTCTTTTCGGGCATGGAGATTGCCTTTGTCTCATCAAATAAGGTGAGGGCTGAAATTGATATCAAGAAAGGTGGTCTGGTGAACCGCATCTTGAACGTCTTTTATGGCGATAGCCACATGTTCATTTCTACCTTGCTCATTGGCAATAATGTGGTTAATGTCATCTACGATATTGCCATGGTGCAGCTGCTCACAATACCCTTGAAGCCGCTTGTGGGCGACAACGATGCGCTACTCATGATTCTGCAGACTCTCATTGCCACCGTGCTGGTACTCATTATGTGTGAGTTCTTGCCAAAGGCCATCTTCCGCATAAATCCCAACTACTCGCTGCGCACGTTCTCGGTGCCGCTATTCACCTGCTATTGCATCCTTTATCCCATCAGCCGTTTCACCGAGTTGCTGTCGCAAGGGCTCATGCGCTTGCTGGGTATCAAGGCCGGTAAGGAGCGCATCGGCGCGCTCTCGGTGCAGGAACTTGACGCTTATTTGCAGGAGAATATCGACAAGCAGGAGGACATGAATCAAGAGGTGGAGCGAGAGGTGAAGATTTTTGAGAATGCACTTGACTTTAGCGACACGCACTTGCGCGACTGTATGGTGCCGCGCAACGAGATAATCGGTGTCGACATTGCCGATACCACACGCGAGCAACTGGTTGAGTTGTTTACTCGCTCCGGATTGAGCAAACTTGTGGTGTATCATGACGATGTTGATAACGTGCTGGGTTTCATTCAGGTTAGTGAACTCTTTGTTACCGACGTGAACTGGAAGGATCAAGTTAAGCCTGTGCTCTTCGCTCCTGAAACCATGCTCGCCAAGCAGATGATGCAAAACCTGCTCAAGGAAAAGCGCAGCATGGCGATTGTGATTGATGAGTTCGGCGGAACGTCAGGAATGGTTACGCTCGAAGACTTGGTTGAAGAAATCTTTGGCGACATTGAGGACGAGCACGATCGCCGACGCCTTGTGTCGCGCAAAATCGACGAGAATACCTTTGAATTCTCAGGCCGCATTGAGATAGAACAGGTGAACGAAACCTATCATCTGGACTTGCCTGAGAGCGACGACTATCAGACTCTTGCCGGACTGCTCATGCATCACCTGGGTGCAATTCCGGCTGAGGGCGAGTGCGTTGATATTGACAATTTTAAGTTTACGGTGCTCAAGAAGGTGGGACCCAGACTCGAACTCATCAGACTCGTTATGCTCCCTGTTGAGTCATAATCGTTACCGATGTTTACGACGAGTGTCATTATATATAATAATGTGTGAGTCGTTTTTGAATTCACCGTGGTTTTTTGAATATTGATTGTTACTGAAAAATTTTTGACTATATGTTGAGTTATGTGACATGGACGGCAAGTCCCAATATTTTCGACGGCTTCGTAACCGTGCGCTGGTATGGCGTGATGTTTGCTATCGGATTTTGGTTCGGTTACGAGGTGGTCTATCGCATTTTTAAACACGAGGGCGCACGCGAGAGTTGGGTCAACGCTCTTTTCTTCTTTGTGGTCATCGCTACCGTGGTCGGGGCGCGCTTGGGTCATGTCTTTTTCTATGATTGGGACTACTATTCACAACACTTGAGCGAGATTCCCAAGATTTGGGAAGGCGGCCTGGCAAGTCACGGAGGCGTGCTGGGTATTATCATTGCCATTTGGCTCTATAGCAAGTGGATTACAAAAAAACCGATGCTTTGGACCTTTGACCGTGTGGTCGTTCCCGTAGGCTTGGTAGCGGCGCTCATTCGCATAGGCAATCTCATGAATCACGAAATCTACGGTGGCCCCACTACCATGCCTTGGGGTTTCAAGTTCATTACTAACGATGCGCCCACGCGTTATCTCGACCAGTTTGTCAACGGTGCTACACCCACCCCCGAGTTCTTTACTGTGCCCTGCCATCCCACACAAATCTATGAAGCGCTCTGCTATCTGCTCATCTTTGGTATTGTGATGTGGATGTACTGGAAGCGCAACCTGCAGGAGCGCCCGGGACTCATCTTCGGCGTGTTCATGCTGGGCATCTTTGTGCCGCGATTCTGCATCGAGTTCCTCAAGAACGTGCAGGAAGCATGGGAAGTGGGTTTGCGTCAGTCTTGTGGACTCGACATGGGACAGATACTGAGCATCCCGTTTATCGTGCTGGGCATTTGGCTTGTGGTGCGTGCCATGCGTCGCCCTCGAATTCACATCGATTTTCCTAACCGTTTCGCCGACTCTCGCAAATAGATACTCCCTTTTTCAGTAAAAATAAGCTTTTTGATGGATTTTTTCTTAAATTGCAATGCGCTGTTGATGAGTGTGTTGCAATTTTCTTTAAATTTTTCTTGAAAAAAAGTTGCCGAAAAATTTGGTCAGTATTTTTAAAGGCAGTAACTTTGCACCGCTTTTCGGAACAAAAAAGCGATTTACGATCATTGAAATGGTTACAATAATCTGAAGAAGGAACAAGACAGACATTGT
>CAMKGM010000026.1 GCA_946412245.1 uncultured Bacteroidales bacterium | reverse complement strand
TGAAGCATTGAGGATGTTGAAGTTCCTCAATGTTGAGAAAAGCTTCAATGCTCTTCGAGCACCGCACACCGGCCTAACGGCCGACTCATGCTTTGAAGTTTTCTCGAGCGCTTCGCGGTTCGAGGCACGTCACTAAGTCGCAGTCTGTCACCAAGCTGCGAGGACCTCCGGCCCTCAATGTTGGGTCGAGTGGTGCTGCCTAAAGGCACCGCACGCCACTTCGTGACTCGTGCTGCACCATCTCCCCGAGCACTTCGTGGTTGCATGGTGTTAATCATGATTGCGACTCTCCGAGCCGCTTGACCTCATCGAGGTCTTTTTTACTTTTGATACAGTTTCACGCACACTGGTCTGGCGGCCGACTCATGCTTTGAAGTTTTCTCGTGCACTTCGTGGTTCTAGGAACACTTGCTTTAGCCGTTCTGGCCGATTTAGCCAATCTAGCCGTTCTGGCCGTTCTGGCCGTTCTAGCCGTTCTGGCTGTTCTACGCACAAGATAGTTTCTTTAAAGGTGGATGGGAAGGGTGGGAAAAATGGGAAGGTTGTCAATGAGCGTGGTGATGTGGGGCAAAGATAGTGGGAAGAGGGAGGTGGCGCGAGGGCAATAACACAACTCATGTCAATTCTACTTTTGATATAGTTTCAAATTATCATCTCATCAATCAAGTTGAAAAGGGTTAAAATAAAGGTCTATAATGCATGCACTTGAACTACCGGTATTGTTCAAGCCGAATAAAATTTGTAACTTTGCACCTAAAATTCTAATAGGGTATGCAGCAAATACGTAATGTAGCAATTATAGCACACGTCGACCACGGCAAGACAACGCTTGTTGACAAGATGTTAGCGGCAGGTAACCTGTTCCGCGATAACCAAGTAGTAGGCACTCAAATTCTTGACAGTAACGATTTGGAACGTGAACGTGGAATCACGATTTTGTCTAAGAATGTGTCCATTAACTACAAGGGATACAAAATCAATATCATTGACACTCCAGGACATAGCGACTTTGGCGGTGAAGTGGAGCGAGTGCTTAATATGGCCGACGGATGCCTGCTACTCGTGGACGCATTCGAAGGGCCAATGCCTCAGACGCGCTTCGTGCTACAGAAGGCCATTGAAATTGGTCTCAAACCTATCGTTGTCATCAATAAGGTTGACAAACCCAACTGTCGTCCCGATGAAGTTCAGGAGCAGGTGTTTGAGCTGATGTGCAACCTTGATGCCACCGAAGATCAACTTGACTTCCCCACCGTCTTTGGTTCAGCAAAACAAGGCTGGATGAGTCTAGATTGGAAAGAGCCTACTGACAATATCACGGCTGTGCTTGACGCGATTATTGAGCATATCCCCGCGCCAGCCATTAACGAAGGAGACCCGCAGATGCTAATCACTTCACTTGACTATAATTCATACGTTGGGCGAATCGCTGTGGGTCGTGTGCATCGTGGCACGCTCACTGATGGCATGGAAATTGGTCTGTGCAAGAAAGATGGCACAGTGGCCAAGCAGAAGATTAAAGAGTTACGCACCTTTGAGGGCATGGGCCAAGTGCATGTACCTGAAGTACAGTGCGGTGACATTTGTGCACTGGTGGGTATTGACGGCTTCGAGATTGGAGACACCATCACCTTGATGGCCAATCCCGACCCCCTGCCCCGCATTGCTATTGATGAACCCACCATGAGTATGCGCTTCACTATCAATGATTCTCCCTTCTTTGGCAAAGACGGAAAATTTGTCACCTCAAGACACATTTGGGATCGTCTGCAACATGAGTTGCAGAAGAATCTTGCTCTGCGTGTAGAGCGCACAGAGAACGAGGATGCGTGGAATGTGTTTGGCCGTGGTGTGCTGCACTTGTCGGTGCTTATTGAGGAAATGCGTCGCGAGGGCTATGAACTTCAGGTGGGTCAACCCCAGGTGATCATAAAGGAAATTGATGGAGTGAAGTGCGAACCCATTGAATCGCTTACTATCAATGTGCCTGAGGAGTATGCCAGCAAGATGATAGATATGGTGACACGCCGCAAGGGTGAGATGACGACTATGGAGACACAGAACGATCGTATACACATGGAATTCAAGATACCGGCTCGAGGCATCATCGGGTTGCGTACGAATGTGCTCACCGCCAGTGCCGGAGAGGCAATCATGGCACACCGTTTCCTTGACTATGAGCCATGGAAAGGCGAAATCACCCGACGCACCAACGGTTCCATCATTGCAATGGAAGGAGGCACAGCCTATGCCTATGCTATTGACAAATTGCAAGATCGCGGAAAATTCTTCATCTTCCCGCAAGAAGACGTTTATGCAGGACAAGTTGTCGGTGAGCATACCAAGGAGAAAGATCTGGTAGTCAATGTCACGAAGAGTAAGAAACTCACAAATATGCGTGCCAGCGGAGCCGATGATAAGGTGAAAATCGTTCCTCCTATTGTCTTTAGTCTTGAAGAAGCACTTGAGTACATCAAGGCCGACGAGTATGTCGAAATAACGCCTAATCATCTGCGAATGCGCAAAATCATACTTGACGAGCTTGAACGCAAGCGCCTTGCTAAGGCTTCCGGTCAGTCAGAAGACTAACTGCACAATCTTGAGAATTATAAATTAAAAGAATTACTATGAAATACTTGTTCAGACTTTATCAATGGCTCATTGCAGCCCCCATTCTGTTGGTGGTGACTCTTGTCACTGCCTTGATTACGGCTGTGGGGTGCTTGTTTAACAAGTCCTGGTGGGGTTACTATCCCGCAAAAGTTTGGGCTTGTATTTTTTGCTGGATTCTTTTTGTTAGAGTCAAAGTAAAAGGCCGCGAAAACATTGACAAGAAGACTTCGTATGTCTTTGTCGCAAACCATCAAGGTGCGTTCGACATCTTTTCCATCTATGGCTTTCTTGGGCATAATTTCAGATGGATGATGCGCAAGGGGCTCACGAACATTCCGGTCATTGGTCAAGCTTGTCACTTGGCAGGTCACATAATGGTTGACCATTCATCGGCAGCGGCACTGAAAAAGACGATGGAAGATGCCGAGCACCGCTTGGCCGATGGAATGTCGCTTGTGGTATTTCCTGAAGGACGACGCACCGATGACGGAGAGATGGCTGCATTCAAGAGCGGCGCATTCAGACTTGCGGTTGAGTTCAATTTTCCAGTGGTTCCCATAGCCATCAATGGATCATACCGCACGATGCCTCGCACAACATTCAATGTGACTCCGGGGACAATTACCCTCACATTGCACAAACCCATTATGCCGGGCTCAGAGGGTCATGACCAGCGCAAACTCATGCAGCAGTGTCACGACACCATCAGCCAATCGCTCGAATGACTTGAGTGGATGGCTCGGCAAGTGATTTAACGATGACTAATATCACCGCTCAAGACATTATAACAAAAATGCAGGCGATGCAAAACGATGAGCAACGACTGCAATTGATGCGTTTTTTCAAAACAGGCAAGGGTGACTATGGTGAAGGCGATGAGTTTCTGGGACTAAAGGTTCCACAAACAAGGGCGGTGGTAAAACAGGCTATTGACTTGCCTATGGAGCAAGTGCCAGAATTACTCACCCATCGATATCATGAAATAAGACTTTGTGGGCTACTGATACTCGTAAGCAAATTTCAGCGTTTCTCTACCCGTCGACTCATCAATGACAAATCAAGCATACTGCAACGCGATGCCATTCTCACGATGTATCTTGACTATGCTCACTGTGCCAATAATTGGGACCTTGTAGACCTGTCAGCACCCAAAATTGTGGGACAATGGCTCATGTTACCATCTGAGTTAGGTGACAAGATAGCCATAATGGACTCACTTGCCCACAGCGGGAATCTGTGGAAGGAACGCATCGGGATGGTGAGTACATGGACAACCTCACGCCAAGGAGACCCCAGCTGGTGCATAAGGTATGCCAAAATACACTTGAATCACACTCACGACCTGATGCACAAGGCAGTGGGATGGATGCTTCGTGAGATGGGTAAGCAATGCGGTATGGACTTGCTTCGTGACTTCCTGGAACAATACGCACACAAGATGCCGCGAACCATGTTGCGCTATGCCATTGAAAAGATGGATGCAATAGAGCGCAAGCACTGGATGACAGTCTAACGACTAACTTTCACTGTGATAATAACAACAAAAGCGACAGACCAAAATCTGTCGCTTTAGGGTTTTGAGTTAAAAGCAAGTGTGTGCAATACTCACTTTAGGTTATTGACGCTCTTGGAAGTTGGTTTGATAGTTGGTAACCATTTGATTATAGCCGGCATCACGACGAAGCAACTTGAGATTAACATAAGGAGCTTCATTGATGCGCACGTCATAGAGACTGCCATAACCATTGGCAAGCGCACTGTCAAAGTACTTCATAGCAGCTTGGTTGTCGCCCATATCGCTAAGCAACGCGGCGGCATAATAGTATGACTCACCACCGGGTAACGGGTTGTCTTGAATGATTTGCTGTGCCCAAGCACGAGCCTCTTCAGGTCGGTTCATCTCATGAAGGGCAAAACCTCGTAGACTTGCCATATCGGTACCGTTTTGCAGCACAGAGGCAAAGTCCAGATTTGCATTCGGTTCATTTTTGAGTCGATACTTGTAGACCCAGCCGCGCAGCAACAAGGCCTCATTGCACTTGGCATCGGCATTGATGGCGGCATCAAGTTGGGCCACAGCTTCCTTGTCCTTGCGCTGGGCAATGAGCAAGCGTGCCATTTCAATGCGAGGTGCCGTGGCATTGGCATCAAGCGAAATTGCCTGCTCAAGAGCATCGGTTGCAGCCTTGTAATTATTGCCTTTACCCCTCACAAGTTCAATCTTTGATTTGAGTGTAAAGTATTCAGGGGTATATTGCTGATCAATTGCCTTATTGATGTTAACCAATGCCTCGTCGTACTGCATGAGTTCGTAGTGGCAACGTGCCGCGTTGGCATATACTGTGTGGTAGTCATAGAGGTTGTAGCTAATAATAGACCGCAAGTTGCGCAATGCTTGTCCATAGTGCTTGTGACTCATGGCTATAGAAGAGCGCACGTAGTAGAACATGCCCACTTGTGGAGCCTTATCGATAGCTTCTTGCAAGGCACTCATGACGGCATTGTAGTGCGTGTCGCTCATCTCTACAAGTCCAGTAATGGGTTTGCGCACATCCTCACTCACACTCATGGCAATAATCAGGTCTTGTGCGGCAGTCTCGTACTGCCCTATCGATTCAAGAATCTTAGAGCGGTTCAGGTAGACTTGCTGCTCGGCGGGGAAGGTGGCGACACCTCGATTAGCATACTCAATGGCTTTCTCGTAGTCATGACGCTTAACTTCGACCTGTGCAAGTCCGTAGACGGCATCAAAGTTGTTAGGTTCTTTTCGCAGAATGACATTGAAGTTATTTTCAGCGATTTCAAGCTCGTTCTGTTTGAGAGCCAATTTGGCCATCATGTCAACGCAGTTAAGTGCTGATGGGCGAAGCGTGTAGGCACGTTTAAGGTCAACGGCTTCTTCGTTGAGACGATTGAGTTCATCATAGATTTTTGCTCGTAGCATGAGCTCATCGAAAAGCAGGTCGGCTTCTTTTTCAGGAGTGCTGTCGATGCACATAGACACATCTTTCAGCGCATTTTGGTATTCACCATTGAAGTAATACTGATTAGCGCGCGCAAAACGTGTCTCGTAGTTGTTGGGATCTTCCTTGAGATGCTTGTCGTACACTTCCATGACGGCAGCATTGATTTTTTTCTTCAATTCCTCGTCATCATCGGCCCTTAACGGTGTGAAACCCGCTGAGACCATAAATACGAGTGCAAGAAATAAATACTTAATTTTCATGTTTTTAATGTTATGTTATTGATTATTGATTTCAACAATAGTGTGCCGCAAAGCGGAGAGTCGTGTGAGAAGCCCATCAATAAGGTCAAGCCGCAGCATATTGGCACCGTCACTCTTGGCTATTGCAGGGTCGGGATGGGTCTCCATGAAGAGACCGTCAGCACCAGCGGCAATCGCAGCGCGCGCCACAGTCTCAATAAGTTCAGGGCGACCACCGGTGACACCGGCTGATTGATTGGGTTGCTGTAAAGAGTGCGTTACATCCATAATTACAGGCGCAAACTGTCGCATCTCGGGAATGCCACAGAAGTCTACCACAAGGCCTTGATAGCCAAATGTGGTCCCCCGCTCAGTAATGGTCACTTGTCGGTTGCCGGCATCACGCACCTTTTGAACAGCAAATTGCATGGAGGCGGGTGACATGAACTGCCCTTTCTTGATATTCACCAACTTGCCTGTCTTGGCAGCAGCGACAATCAGTTCAGTCTGTCGGCATAAAAAAGCGGGAATCTGCAGTATATCAACATATTGTGCAGCCATCTGCGCTTCGTCGGGAGTATGGATGTCAGTGACTGTAGGTATGCCAAATGTCTCACCCACTTTGCGCAAGATGCGTAAAGCCTTTTCATCACCAATGCCAGTGAATGAATCAAGGCGAGAGCGGTTAGCCTTGCGGTAACTCCCCTTAAAAACATAGGGAATATCAAGGCGCTGTGCAACATTCATTACATGCTCGGCAATGCGCATCGCCATCTCCTCGCCCTCAATCACACAAGGACCGGCCAGTAAGAAGAAGTTGCCTGAAGGAGATGACATGAGTTTGTTCAGCATAATAAATCTTTGTTTCTTATTTGAAGTTCAACATATCCAATGCATGGCAAGTGGCAATAGCAGCAACAGCAGCAGTCTCAGTGCGTAGTCGGCTTTCGCCCAGCGAAACTGGCATAGAACCTGTCGCTACAGCCTGTTGCACCTCTTCAGGACTAAAGTCGCCCTCGGGTCCTATAATAATTAATGTGTCTTCACTCGGTCGGTAGGCCTGTGCAAGCAGTTGACGGCGCTCGCGAGGCAACGACATGTCGCAATAGGCTATGTAACGATTGACTTTGAACGGTTCTTGAAGCAATGTGGTGATGGGCGTCAGTTCATCAATTGCGGGCAGTTGTGCCTTGAGCGACTGCTTCATGGCCGAAACTGCAATTTTGTACAGTCGTTCAGTCTTAATGGCCTTGCGCTCACTATTACTACACAACAACGGCACAAAGCGGTCAATGCCCATCTCGGTGCACTTCTCAATCACCCATTCCACCCGATCCATATTCTTGGTGGGTGCCATGGCCAAAATTATCTTATGGCCCCAATGCGTCGGTTGATGAATCGTTTCCAAAATCTCCACTGCGCAATGCTTGGCATGAGCCAATGCAATGCGGCAACGATAGAGATTTCCATTGCCATCGACCACTTCCACTTCATCGCCCTCAACAAGACGAAGCACTCGTGCGCAATGGCGCGACTCCTCTTCAGGAAGGGTAAGAGTACCGGCAATATCGGGGGCGAAGAAGCGGTGCATGGAAAATGTTTTTTATTGAATTAAACTTCTTGATTAGAAAGAGCGGCCTTTTGAGCTTCGCTCTCAGGTACGTGCTTGTACTTAAATAGGAACATAAATGCTATAGCCACTACGAGAGCGAAACCTGCAAAGATGAACCAAGGAGTTTGCCACTCGCCCATTAGGTAACCTGCTTCATTGTAAGAGCAGTACTTGTTGATGATAGCGCCAGCGGCAAGCGTACCGATGGTGGCGCCCAAGCCATTAGTCATGAGCATGAACAAGCCTTGACCTGAAGCTCGCACACTTGGGTCACACTCCTTATCGACGAAAAGACCACCGGAGACATTGAAGAAGTCGAAAGCAACACCATAGACCAAGCATGAGAGTATGAACAGAATCACACCGGGGAATGCGGGATTGCCAAGTCCGAAGAATCCGAAACGGAGTACCCAAGCAAACATGGCGATGAGCATCACAATCTTGATGCCGAAGCGTTTCAAGAAGAATGGGATGAGCAAGATGCACAAAGCTTCAGCAATTTGTGAAAGTGAGACGAGCAGTGTCGCATTATTTGCTGCAAAGGTGTTAGCCATACCGGGATCGCCCTTGAAACTAGTGATGAAGGGAGTTGCATAGCCATTGGTTACCTGTAGTGACATGCCCAGTAACATTGAGAAGATGAAGAACATAGCCATCTTTTTGGTCTTAAAGAGCTTGAAAGCGTTAAGCCCAAATGTCTCAGCAAGTGACTGTTTTGGTTTCTTCACAATCTTGCACTGAGGCAGTGTGAAACAATAAGCAAACAGAATTACACTCAGAATGCCGGAAACCAGGAACTGATAGTGTGTGTACTGGAACTTGCCGTCATAGTTGCCCAAAGAGAAGAAGAACGAGCCATCTTCCAAAGTGGCACAGTTGACAAACCACATAGTGGCGATGAAGCCAATGGTGCCAAACACACGAATGGGCGGGAAGTTCTTGACGGTATCCATTCCATTGTCTTTCAAGATAGTGAAGGCAGTGGTGTTAGATAATGCCAATGTAGGCATATAAAATGCCACGCTCACGGTGTACAGAGTAATGAAAGCAGTTGGGTCGGGGGTAGCCGATTGTGCGCCCATCCACCAAAGTCCAATCATTGAGACACCGGCAAGCAGATGGCAAATACCCAAAAGTCGCTGAGGTTGAATCCACTTGTCGGCAACGATGCCCATAATGGTTGGCATAAAGATGGAGACAATACCCTGTAATGCATAGAACAATGCGATATTAGCTCCCATCCCAGCCTTTCCCAGATAGTTGCCCATGCAAGTGAGGTATGCCCCCCAAACGGCAAACTCCAGGAAGTTCATCACGATGAGTCTTAATTTCAAGTTCTTCATAATAATGATGTTTATTGTTTAATTTATAAAATTTCGAACTATTTAAGTTGCAAAGATAATAATTATTTGTGAGTTTTGGCTTTCAAGAAACGCTGAATCTCAGCTGCGCGTTCATATTCCTCATGTTCCACCGCATCATCAAGCATAGCTTGCAGTTCTTCAGTCGAGTAGTCATTGAGCGTGCGAGGTTCCTTGCGCACAACAGGTTCTCCCTTCTCGTTCTTTTCAATAAGAATGCCCGTCTGTTTGAGCACCTCGGGGGTGGTGAAGATGCGAGCATTGGTGCGCAACGCCAGTGCAATGGCATCGCTGGTGCGGGAATCAAGCGAGATTTGTTTTTCGCCATCATTGAGCATGATTTGTGCCATGAACACACCGTCCTGAAAGTCATAGATTAGAACTTCATCAATCGAGATTCCATAGGCATGAAGCACACTCACCATCAAGTCGTGCGACATGGGTCGTGGCGGTATCACATTCTCTAAACGCATAGCTATGGCTTGAGCCTCGGCAACACCTACCACGACGGGAATGCGGTAGTCGCCATCGACTTGACGCAGCAGCAGTGCATAAGCACCGCTCTGAACCGGGCTATAAGTGATGCCCCACACCTGCAATTCTATTTTATCGTTATAATCCATTTTTGTCTCGTAACTTATTATGTGCTTAAATCTGCTGTCCCGTAATCACACCGCTACCGTAACACAACTTGTGTTGCTCGTCATAGATTACCGCAAATTGTCCGGGGGCAATGCCTTGAACATCCTGCTCGCTCTCTATCACCCATTCTTTGTCATGAAGATGTGTGAATCGTGCATTCATAAAAACAGGCGTGTGACGGTTCTTGAAAGTAATGTTCACCGGATCTCCATTCTCCGGCCAGGGATTACCGGAGATAAAGTGCATCTCATCGAGGTGAATGATGCGGCCGTATTGTTTTTCGGTCCCGTAGCCGTTGCTGACGTAAATCACATTGTCACGCACATTTTTCTTAACAACATACCAGGGACCACCACTGAGACCAAGCCCCTTACGCTGGCCAATCGTGTGAAACCAGTAGCCATTATGCTCGCCCAGTTTGCGCCCCGTCTCAATCTCAATGATTGGACCTTTTTTTACACCCAGATGTCGACGAATAAAGTCGTTGTAGTTAATCTGTCCCAAGAAACAGATTCCCTGACTATCCTTGCGATAAGCATTAGGCATTTTCACCTCTTGGGCTATGCGGCGCACTTCCTCTTTGGGCAAATTGCCAATGGGAAACATCAAGTGACACAGTTGTTCATAAGAAATTTGCGCGAGGAAGTCGGTTTGATCCTTCACGGGGTCAACGGCAGTGCCAAGATAGGTAATGCCATTCACCTGTTGCGTGGTGGCATAGTGTCCGGTGGCCGTCATGTCAAATTCCCTACCCCACCGTTGCTCAAAGTAACCAAACTTAATCATGCGGTTACACATCATGTCAGGGTTAGGAGTGCGTCCCTCTTTAACAGTGCGTAGCGCATAGGCCATGACATTGTCCCAATATTCCTGATGCAATGAAACCACTTCGAGGGGCAATCCATATTGTTTAGTGATGAGGGTGCACATCTCGATGTCTTCCTCGGCCGAACAATCACCTTCGCCATTGTCCATACCGATGCGAATATAGAACGGATGCAGTTCATGTCCTGCCTCATGAAGCAGATGTAGAACCACAGCGCTATCAACGCCACCTGATATCAAGACTGCAATTTTCATCGATTGAAAGAATTTTTTATTTCATCAACTGTAATATTCTTGTTGATGATGGTAAAATTATTATCGACAACAAACGCACCAGGAAGGATTCGTAGGTCAAGCCGTTTTGCCGCATCGGGCATGGCGGCAACAGTCCATTGCGGAAATTGCGCGGCATCGCCGGCAACTGACTGCTTAGCCTTGTCGCCAACAACAATATTGATTAATTTCAAGTCACCAGATTCAAGCGCAGCATTAATATTTACGTCAGTACTGAGCCTGACCCGAGAAATGGAACTTGCCGAGCCATTGCCGGTGAATAGCAGAATTACCACTTTAGCCGAGTCGGTAGGCAGGTCATATAGCTTCATTTTTCGGCCATTTGAGTCGTAAATGTCACAATTAATCATTTTGGCACCCAGCTTAGAGGCATTAATGCGGTCAATTTGAGTCTTGTAGTAATTCTTCATATCGTTCTTCATCCAGGAAGCGTCGGCGGCCGTTTGAGCGAAAGTAAGATACACATCGTCAATCATGGAAACGGGATTTTGGTAAAGGATAAATTCAGCGATTGCCATGATTTTCATGAAATTAGGCTGATTGGCTTGAGCCTTAAAGAGCATACTGCGAATGGAAGCGAGACCTATGTTGTAGTCTGCGTTCATCATGATGCCGAAGTAGTCGGTCATGGTAGCAGCCAAAGCGCTATCTTGTGATGCGGGCATAGGTTTTGTGAAATCGCAATTGTCCCAAAAGCGTTGAATGATGTAGTTGCACCGACTTTCAAGAGTAGAGCACGTGTCAGGTGCTACAGGATATGGAAACAAAGTGGTTGTTTGCGCTTTAAGGGTAAAAATGGATGTTGAAAGCGCAACAATCAAAAGTAAAGTTTTTCTTATCATGAGTTGAATGTTCATCAGTCGTTTTCTAATTAACCAACTAAATTAGTTTATTTCAATGTTCCTAACAAAAATTTGGTTGAAAAATGCCCGTGTTACAACATTTTTTCACAGAACATAGTTTGAAAACATGAAATTACTTGCAGCAACGTTTAGGATTGGCAATGCGATAAATCTTGCCCTCGATCAGGGAGCAAAGCACATCACCATTTTCATCCACTTCGAAACCATTGACTTCACTTGTCCCCATTGAGTAGTTGCACACGACCTGATGTGTCGCAGCATCAATAATGGCGAGTTGACCATGACGTGAGCCTGTATAGACGTACCCGTCATGTTCAATCACGATGCAGGGCGCGTGTTCATAGCCGAAACCGCAATCAGCCACCCACAACAGTTTATAGGAGTCGCCTTCAGTCGACATAGCTACGAGCGTGCCATCCATTGTTTTAGCATAGGCAACCTTTCCGTCCTCACTACGGCCAAGACTCTCGCGCACCTTGTGTTCATTCTTTTCACGCCACAGTTGAGTTCCGGAGTTACGGTCAAGTGCGGTTGTGACACGGTCGGGAGCCACTATCACGACCTTATTGTCGGTAACCACCGGCACAACATTGCCCGGGCTATAAAGGTTCTGCTTCACGCCGTTGTTCCATTGCCATTTGAGTCTACCGGTTTTTTTGTCGAGGTTACGCAAATTCGTGTCCCAAGCACCAAAAATAACATCTGAACCATTCACCACAGGGGCTGCTTGGCAATAGTTGTTGATGCTGTCATATTTCCATACAAGGCGATGCTTGTCAACATTCCATGCTTGGAACGTGCGGAAACCGCCCTGATATAGCACACCGTCAACGATGACACCATCGGCAACATAGGGTCCTGATGCCTGATATTCATAGACGGGTTTGCCGCTGCGTTTATTGAGCCAAACCAGACGCTTGTCGGCTGTTGGTAGTATCACATAATTCTTATCGACCGCAGGCCTTGAAAACAGCATAGCTTGCGTTTTATATTCCCAGTCTATATTTCCGGTTGACTTGTTTAGGGCTTTAAGAAAACCTAACGAATTGCCAAAATAGATATGCGTCTTGTCAACACCCAGTCGAGTGAAAATGGACGCATTGTCGGCATAGACTTGAGTGATTCTGAATGGGCCCTGCAGTGGCGATTCCCGGTCGATTGTGCCGGGCGTATTATAGAATTGAGTGTTTATTTTGTAAGCATATACAATTTCAGGAGTTCTATCTAACACTTTGTTGTACACATGAATCCACTCACGGTCAAGATCTATATCCATCAGTGTGTAGCCGTAGTTTCCGTTACCCATATCCAGCGCACGAACAATCAGGCCGTTGATGCCATCGGTTTCATAGAGTCGCCAACGGTGATAATGTCCGCACTGATGAGTGATGACAGGATACTTTTTAAGAATATTGACATAGTCACGATAGTTGTCAAGGTCGTCAAGAATGGGGTAATGATTGACGCTAAGAACCTTCATGCCGGGCTTTACCTTCTCATTCAACGTCTGGTCAAGCCATATCAAGTCTTCCTGTTTAATGTGACCATCGCCCATTTTCATGAAAGGGCCGCAGTTCATGCCAATCACCACCAATTTGCCAATGGTAAAAACAAACCGGTCATTGCCCCACAGATCATTGAAAGTCTTGCATGCACTTTGACTCCAGTTGTTTTCATGATTGCCGGGAATCACGTAGAGGGGTTTTGTAATCTTGTCGAGAATAGATTTGACGTTGCGCAACTGAACATCACTACCCTCATTGGTTAGGTCACCGGTCATCAAAACGGCATCTACATCGCTAGAGTTGATTTCAGCAACAGCCTCATTCAATTTTCCCTCATTGGTGTTACCCGGGGTTACATGAATATCACTCAAGATAGCAAAACGCTGCGCTACAACAGTCAGCACGGGCAGCAATGCCATCAAGATAACAATTAGTCTTTTTAGTCTCATGATTGTAGTTTATTGTGTATTAACTTTTTCTAAGAAAATATCTCTATCCGCAATCATAATGCTTGACTGCGTATAGTTGAGTAACTGTTTGTCGCCCAAATCTTGAAGCATAGTGAGTAATGATGAACGTCGAGCACCCAATAGCAGACAGAAGTCTTTTTGTTTGAATTCCAGTTTAACATCGCTGGAATGTGCGGGAACAAGCGTTCGAAGGACGAACGAGAGGCGTCGAGCCATATTGCCATGCGACATGGAAAGCAATGTGAGCGTGCTTTCTTGTGAGTTCCTCGACAAGTAATTGAGAATATTGAAGATGAATACCTGATCGGATTGCAAGATGGAGATATAGTCAGATTTTGTCAACTGCAAAACACCGCAATCGCCCTGGGCAAAAGCATCGAACGGATAATTGGGTTTCAGACCGAAAAGGTAATCGGCACCTATTACCTCGGGAGCTTGCAGCGTGTAAGATATGGCAATCTTAGCCACATTGCTTTTAGTGACAAAACGTACCGGACCTGAAAAAATGAATCGTATGTGCGTGCATGGTTCTCCGGCTTTGATGATTTGTTCGCCATCGGAGAATTTCAAGAAGTGAAAAGGATACTTCTCAAGTAGCGTGTGCAACATTGTTTCACTAATGCCTTGAAACAAGGGTAAATCTCGCAATTTGTCAAAAACATTATCCATCGTTCAAACTCAAAGAGTAAGGGTTTTGATCATTTCTTCGATAGTGACATTCTGTTGCTCACCGGTGGTCATGTTCTTGAGTGAAATAGTAGAACTATTCAGCTCATTCTCACCAATCATGGCCACAAAAGGAATGCTTTTTGCGTTAGCATAGGCCATTTGCTTCTTCATCTTTGAATCATCGGCAAAGATTTCAGCCGATATGCCTTTTGCGCGTAATTGCATCACGGTTTTAAGTGACTGCTCGGCCTCCTTGCCACCAAAGTTGATAAATAGTACTTTGGTAGACGACAAGGTGTCTTCAGGATAGAGTTCCAATGTGTTGAGTACATCATAAATGCGGTCAGCACCAAAGCTCAGGCCAACCCCCGACACACCTTCCAAACCGAACACGCCGGTTAGGTTATCATAGCGTCCGCCGCCAGAGATACTGCCCATCTCCACATCGAGTGCTTTCACCTCAAGAATGGTTCCTGTGTAATAATTCAGTCCTCGAGCCAGCGACACGTCAAGTTCTACTTGCGACTTAAGTCCTAACATTTCAACTGAATTCAGCACAAAGCGCATTTCTTCAACACCTTTCAGACCCACCTCGCTTGAAGCAAGTAATTGCGCTAACGTATTTAGTTTCTCATCGTTTGTGCCACTTAAGGTCAGCAAGGGTTCTAAGGCATTAACCGCCTCGTTGCTCAGACCTCTTTCAACAAGTTCTGCTTTAACTTGTTCCAGCCCTATCTTGTCAATCTTGTCAATAGATACTGTAATATCAACAATCTTGTCGGGTTCACCAATTACTTGGGCAATACCTGTGAGAATCTTGCGATTGTTGAGCTTGATAACCACATTGATACCAAAGCGTTTGAACACTTCATCGACCATAGCCACCAGTTCCACCTCGTTGAGTAGCGAATCGCTGCCCACCACATCGGCATCGCACTGATAAAACTCGCGGTAGCGGCCTTTTTGGGGACGATCGGCACGCCACACGGGTTGTATTTGATAGCGCTTAAACGGGAACTGAATGTCATTGCGGTGCATCACCACATAGCGTGCAAATGGAACGGTCAAATCATATCGTAGTCCCTTCTCACTGATTTTAGGGATTAAGTGCTTGTAGTCGCGTTGTTCAATGAGGTCGTTAGGGGCATCTTTCAAGTAATCGCCACTATTCAGCACCTTGAACAACAATTTGTCGCCCTCGTCTCCATATTTACCCATCAAGGTCGACAGGTTTTCCATTGAAGGTGTCTCAATTTGCTGGTAGCCATAAAGGAGAAAGACCTCTTTGATTGTATTGAATATATAATTACGTTTCGCCATTTCAACCGGCGAGAAATCACGCGTTCCTTTAGGAATTGAAGGTTTTTGAGCCATTTTAAAATATAATATTAAATGTTATTAATCAAAATTATCTCCTGCCCGACATGGCAATCACGACGTAATAAACGAGGGTGGCAAGCGACCCTAATGCTGCAATGACATAGGTGTAGGCAGCCGAGCGCAAAGCACTTTTAGCCATTGTTGTATTTTCGCCTTGCGTGATGCCGGTGCGTTCAAGCCACTGTATAGCGCGTTGGCTTGCATCAATCTCAACAGGCAGAGTTATGAAACTGAATAATGTGGTAGCGGCAAAAAGACCGATGCCAATCCAGAAGATTACAGGAAACACTTGTACAAGAATGATACCTATGAGAATAATCCATGTAACCCATTGCGATGCGAAACTGACAACAGGCACCAGAGCCGAACGCAACTTGAGAGGTGCATAGCCTTGAGCATGCTGCACGGCATGACCACATTCATGTGCCGCTACTGCAGCGGCAGCAACACTATTAGTGCCATAAACACTGGAACTGAGGTTCACAGTTTGGTTGGCGGGATTATAGTGATCGGTCAATGAACCCGGAGTGCTTGTTACACTCACATTATTAATTCCGTTCTCTCTGAGCATGCGTTCTGCGACATCCTTTCCATACATGGGTTGAGATAGCGGAATTCGCGAGTATTTTTGGAACTTAGAAGTGAGTGACTGTTGAATCACAAAACTTGCTATTGATATGACAATGAATATGATATAAATCATAATAAGTGAGGTTATTTAAAATTATGTTACAAAAATAATAATTTTTGAGCAAAAATTGTTTGCTAATTAAAAAAAAACATTACCTTTGTCGCGAACTAATTCATTAAACGTTTAATCAATTTATTGTTTTAAAACATTTTAATTATGAAAAAAGTTATCGTTATGCTTGCAGCTGTTGCTGCTATGACTTTTGTTTCTTGTGACAAGAAGGCTGAAAACGCCAGTACTTCTGCTTCAACTTCTGCTTCTCAGACTGAACTGAGCCAGGCTGCTGAGAATGCTGCTTCAACTGTTGCTACTGAGGTTAGCGCTGCTACTGAGGGAGTGAAGGATGCCGCTGCTGAGACTGTTGAGGCTGGCAAGGACGCCGTTAAGGATGCTGCTAACGCAGGCAAGGATGCTGCCAATGCAGCTGTTAACGCAGGTAAAGAAGTTGTAGAAGCCGGCAAGGAAGCCGTTAAGGGTGCTGCCAACGCTGCAATTGAGAAAGGTAAAGAAGCTGCTAATGCCGCTATCCAGAAAGGTGCTGACGCAGTGAACAACGCCTTGAAGAACAAGTAATCAACCAAGATTCACAACGGAAAAAAGAGTGTTTCCCACACCGGGAGACACTCTTTTCATTTTATGGGGTAAATGTTTGTTGCCCTATTATTTGAGCTTGAACTTTACTTGGGCGCTAATGTTGTCGCTCGATGTGCCAATGCGGGCGATAAAGTCCCCGGGTTCAGCCACCCACTGATGTTGCTTGTCGTCGAAATAGCTGAGTGCGTCACGGCCTATTGTAATTGAAACAGCCTGCGTCTCACCGGCATTGAGTCGCACTTTCTTGAACCCTTTAAGTTCCTTGAGTGGACGTTCAAGTGACGACTTGACATCAGTGATGTAGAGTTGTACAGTCTCTGAACCGGCAAGTTTGCCGGTGTTTGTGACATTGACGGTAAAAGTGATGCTATCAGTGGCGGTAATCTCCTTCTTGTCGGCAAGCGCGTCTGAAAGTTTGAAAGAGGTGTAACTCAAGCCATGACCAAAGGCAAAGAGCGGCCGAGTCTTGAATTTGTCAACGCCGCGATAGCCTACATAAAGGCCCTCGGCATAGTCAATGTCAAAGATATCTTCATTTGAACGTTTCACACCTGGGAAATTGCCCATGCGGTGTGCTCCGCAATCTTCAAGTTTCTCATACCAAGTGAATGGCAACTTGCCTGAGGGATTAGCATCGCCGACAAGGATTGAAGCGAGTGAAGTTCCCGTCTCACTACCCAGGAACCAGCCTTGCACGATAGCGGAAACAGCATCGGCCCACGGCATTGCCACAGCATTGCCCGAGATGTTGACAAAGATGAGATTCTTGTTAGCCTGAGCAAGAGCTTCAACAAGACGATCCTGATCATAAGGCAAACCATAACTGAGACGATCACCATCCTCGGAATCTTGGTGCATACTCTTGTTGAGACCGCCAAAGACAACGACATAGTCGGTTTGACTGGCTTTAGCCACTGCTTCATCAATAAGTTGTTGCGGAGTGCGCATATCCACAAGATTCTGCCCCGTAGTCACGCCATTGTAGTTACCGGTAGTGTCGCCAACGTAGCCACGGGCATAGTCAACGATTATGTTCTCTTTTTCTAAACGGGTTTTCAATCCGTCAAACGGAAGAATTTCATGCTGGACCTTAAGAGATGATGAGCCACCTCCCACTGTCATCATCTTGATTGCGTTTTCGCCTACTACAAGCACTCGTTTTGTCGTTGATGTGTTGATGGGTAGCACACCTCCTTTATTCTTGAGTAGCACGATACCCTCTTGTGCAACATCGCGAGCCACTTCATAGTGTTCATCGCTGCACATAAATCCTTGTGCACGGTGATTGTTGAGCGTGGTGCGGAAGAAGAGTCTAAGGACGCGACGCACCTTGTCATCAAGTTCACGTGTGGTGTATTTTCCCGCCTGAATAAGTTCCTTATAAGGTTGTGCCAAATAGTAGGAATCGTAGGCGTTGGGGTAGCCATGATCCAAACCATTGGTCCATGAGCCGAACTCCATATCAAGACCGCCAACAACGGCTTGATGAGTATCGTGCGCCCCACCCCAGTCTGACACCAGTACTCCGTCAAAGCCCCACTCACCTTTCAGAATTTGATTGACGAGGATGGGGTTATAGCAATTGTGAATGTTTTTATATAGATTATAGGCACCCATCACTCCCCAGGCACCACCTTGTTGGACGGCAGCTTTAAAGGCGGGAAGGTAGATTTCATAGAGTGCACGGTCAGACAGGTTGATATTTGTAGTGTGACGGTTGGTTTCGTGATTATTGAGCGCGAAGTGCTTCACACAAGCAGCAACGCCGGTTGACTGAAGTCCTTGCACATAAGGAGCAACCATGACCGATGCAAGATAAGGATCCTCACCCATATACTCAAAGTTGCGTCCGTTAAGCGGAGTGCGGTAGATGTTGACGCCAGGACCAAGAATCATGTCCTTGCCGCGATAGCGGGCTTCTTCGCCCAGCGCCCGGCCATAATTGTATGACAGTTGCGGATTCCATGTGGCGGCAAGGCAGGTAAGCGCCGGAAAAGCCACACAGGAATCATTGGTTTGTCCTGCTTGTTCCCATTCGTCCCACAACACATCAGGACGCACTCCATGAGGCCCATCATCGGTCCAGAAATCGGGCAAGCCGAGTCGTTTGATTCCAGGTGACGAGAACTTGCTCTGCGCATGTATGATGGCAATCTTGTCATCGAGCGTAAGTCGCGACATGAGATCGTCTATGCGGGTTTCGATGGGTTTGGTGTCATCGAGATAAACTGGCTTCTGAGCCATTATGCAGAAACACACTAGCGCTTGAAAAATAAACAAAGTGAATAGCTTTTTCATATCACTGGTTTTAATGAGAAAAATGGGATTATTGCAATCAATTAGTTATAGTAAAAGAAAGAATGGTGCCTGCAACGGCAGGCGGTGCAAGCACCATTCAAAAGAGTGAAGTGCAGAAAAAATCTGCCTAAATTTACTTAACAATCATCTTCTTGCCATTGACAATGTAGATACCACTGTCAAGACCTTCGGCCGACTTCACGTTCTGGCGAACGACCTTGCCGTCGATAGTGTAGATATTGAAGTAGATTTCCTTGTTAGCGCTATTGATATCGTTAATGCCGGTAGAAGTTCCGTTTGTTTTGATATAAGCGCGCATTGCAGGCACCTCAGTAACCTCAGTGAAGTTAACTTCGGTTGCCACGTCGTTGATACCATAGTTCTTTCCTGCTGCATCGCCGCGAAGAGCTGCAACATTGGTAAACGTAGGAATGAACGAAGCGTCATCACCAACAGCAGAAGGAGTAACACTCCAGTCAATAGTGGTTTCGCCACCACCTGCAAGTGTTATATCGGCACCATCGAGATGAGCTACATAGGGAACGCCAGCAACCACTTCAGTTACCTGATTGAGTTCAACCTCAACAGTCTCACCTGTGTTGTCAATTGCAATCACTTCATAGAACTGAACATTGCCGGGCAAAGTCTTGTTGAAGGGAAGAACAGTAGTTGTGTACACATTGCCCATGCTGGTTACACGCTGGAAGAACGGGCTCACTACGGTAATGGGAGCGATAGAAGTATTCACGCTGTGGTCAGCGCTATTGGCAAAGTGGTCAATAATCTGGATGTTGTAACCCTGATAACCATCGCCATCGGCTTTAGCAACAACCTCGTTGAAGAGGAATGTGCCGGGAGTCTTGGTGATGAAGAGAGTGTTGGGGTTAGCAGCCATATTCTGGTTGTTGTAAGTCTGAGGCATGCCATTCACAGCAGTGAAGTCATAAGCATTAGCCTTAGCTTCGGCATCGATAGCGGCAAAGCTTTCAGGACTCCAAGTACCAGTAAGTGTGTGCACACCATTTTCGTCGGCACCCTCATCGGTCATACCGGTAGGTTGAGGAGGATTCACCTCACCATCGGTCCAGAAGTAAATGTTGTCAACCAAGATGCTGTTGCCATTACCATTGTCGAGTTTGATCTGGTGAACGAGGTTCACACCATTGCGACCGGGATCGTCGAATACGCTCAAAGGAATGTCAATGCTAGCCCACTCACCCTTAGTGAGAGTTGCTGTATAGCGGATTTCACCGAAGTTTTGATTGGCTGCAGGATTCCACCAGATGGGAACGATACCCAGAGTGCCTTCACCATCACCAAAGAGGTCGATATGCATGTATTTCATATTGGTTACATCAAGTTGTGTGTTGAGCACAATGCCGTAGTAATCCATGTCAACAAACTGGAGCGTGGGATTGCCTTCGATTTCAATGCCCGTGAATTGTGTTCTTGAGCCCCAAGCATCAAAGCCAATGTTAGGAACCGAAGTAGTATAGGCTTCGCTGTAAACCGACATCACATCCTCTGCTGGAGTTGTGGGTGCTGGAGCAGCAACATAGGCATTAGTAGTAGCCTGCACAGTAATTGGTTCAGAGAAGTTGCCATTCTCATCTTCGGCCTTAACGGTGAAGGTGTAAGCAGTGTTGACAGCGAGTCCCATAATGGTGTGGTTGATTTCAGCGCCATTGGCACCAGTAGCAGTGTACTGCTTATTGTTCTGGTCGGTAATCACATAGGTGATGTTTGTGGCCAAGTCATCGCTACCCTTCAGTGCCAATTCCACGCTCAGCGTATTGGCCTGAACCAACTCGGCCTTGTCGAGTGTGGGAGCCACAGCGTCGTCAACAGCGGGTTTTGCAAAATAGAAGTGGTCGAGATAGAACTCATACTCGTTAACCAGCTCAATGCAGATGTAGTTTTTCGAGAAGTTCACATTGTCAATTACCACATAATTCCATTGTCCAGGAACAAGTCCATTATAAGTAACGGCAGTGCCGTAAGCATTGTCTTCGAAAATCTTGCATGAGGTTGCGCTATAGGGATATACTGCAACATGCACAGTGCTATAGTCGGCAGTGAGGCTTGTTGCATTCTGAGTGCGGCTGTTCATACCAGCACCTTTCACATGCACTGTCTTGTGGCTGTCACCCTCGACAAGCACTTCCTCGCTAATAGAGGTATAAAGAGGATTCGGAGCACCACCACCTACACCCCAACCGGGATTGTTCTCGTTAAGGCCTTTGCCATAGGTGGCACTATAGACCGGAATCACATTAATAGCCAAATCTGTAGGTTCAGTAGCATTGGTAGTGGGAGCAGTTGTTGCTTCGGCGGCAACATTCATGACCAAGTTGTTAGAAACAACTTCACCCACTGAAGCAGTGATGGTTGTAGTACCTGCGGCCAGAGCAGTGAATACGCCATCGGTCACAGTACCTACAGCAGGATCGCTGCTGGTCCATGTGATGGTTCCGGGCTCAATGTCACCGCCCATTTGGTCTTTAGCGACCACAGCGATGGGCATGTTGTCACCCACTACAACGCTGGTTTTTTCAGCACTGATGGTGAGAGTGGTAACAACCATCTCTTCTTCAACATTCAGGATTTCGAATTCCCAGAAGCTGTGTCCATAGCCAGTGCCGCGTGCAGTTCCGTTGAACTTGACATAGCGAGCAGTCACAGGTGCGTCAAGATGGATGATCTGTGTGTAAGGGAATGGACCTGAAAGGGTCTGGCCTTCGATTGAGTAAATGGTGGTACCATTCACAACATAGCCATCATCGCCTACTTCGTCGCCAGCAATAATCTGGAATGTAGAGGAGTAAGCACCCTCCCAAATAATGCGGATGGTGTTGAACGTCTGAGCTTCTTCCAGGTCAACTTGCCATGTCTGGGGATCGCTGTGAGCTGATTCCCAACGTGTTCCGGTGTTACCATCATTGCCCTCACCAGCATTGCCCGAAGAGGCAATCGAAGGATGGCCAACAGCCAGATTGGTCTGTGCGAAGCCAGTCAAAGCGGCTGTGATGGCAAACAGAGTTAAAAATAATTTTTTCATAAAAAATCGGTTTAAAAAATTAATAAATAAGGGTTTATATAATGATTTTGTGTTCTATTATTTAATGATTTTTTCAGTTGTTTCAGTTCCATCATCGTAAAGAATGGAGCGGACTACCGGACCTCCTGCGGCAGGAGTTGTCAGAGCCCCTTTCATGTCGTAATAACGCACGGTACTGATGTTGCGTCCGTCAGGAGCGTTAATCCCCTTAATAGCGGTTGTCGAGGGAGTGAGCATGAACCAGTTAAATCGGCATGAAGCTTGATTGACATTCATGATTTTGAGCTGATGTTTACCGGCCGAAAGCGATAGACGTGCTTCGACAGTGCGCCAGCCTTCGCCCCCTTCAAAACTGTGCTGAGCGACAGTAGTGCCGTCAACAGCCAAGTTGAACACAGCGCCAAACGGCGCGTTAATGCGATAAGAGATGGTGTAATCAGCATCAGTGTCGGTTTCAACCTGATAAGTAACATAGGGTGTGATGGTGTTGCCTTCCCAGTTCACATATTGCTCAAACTTACTGAGCTCAATCATATTATTACTTTCAATATCGGTATTGTGACGAAGTTGGCACTCACTCATGTCAATGTAGTCCTTGGCCGGAATCCGTAGGTTTACCGTGTTCCACCATTCGCGGTCAAACGACGACATGTGTGTATACACAAGTCCCAGCTCAGTGAGTTCAATGCCGTCAGGAGCGCTCTGGAATACATGATAATAAGGATAACCGTTATCCAGGTTTCCACCTATGCCCATAAACCAGGCATAGCCGGCCACATTGTCGCTCTGTTCCATAATCTGCACCTTTTGCACCATTTGGTCAATCTGATTGTCGACATTGGTGACAAAACCGTCTTTATCACCTTCCCAAGCGCACCACTCGGTGAGCATAATCTGTTTTTTACCGTTGCGCTGGAAATAGGCTTTTAGGTCAGCATTTTTGTCGTTATCGAACAGATAAGTGTTGACATACCAATCAAGAGCACCCGCCCAGTTCATGTAGCAATGCAAGGCGATATAGTCCATCTGCGGGTCGTTGCCGTCATGCAGTGCTTGATATTCTACGATGAACTGTCCGAGCCAATCGTCAATACCCCACACGCGGCCCCCTACTCTCTCACCGGTGAAGTTGAGTGCAGGTGAAACGAGTTTGAGGTTGAATTCCTGAGCCAGCTGCTCCAGTTCATGCCAATGCTGCGCGGCAAAAGCCGGTGTCATGTTGGCTTGCGACGAGAAGTTGGGTTCATTAAATCCCAAGAGATATTTTGTACCGGGATGGCTTTGGAGATACTGACGCAACTTAGTGGCATCGTAGTCATGATTCCAGCACATGGGTGCGAATGAAATCTCCTGCTCACCCTCATTGAGATTGTCAGGTTCAGGTGCCACATACCAGTTATAGGTCCAACTCACGCCCGGGGCAAGTGCTTGGGCATATTGGGCGGTGTAGTTGGGGTTGTTTTCGCAGATGCCACGTTTTTCGCTACGCCGCATTTGCGCAAGAGTCACCTGTGCAATCAGAACAGACAGTAATATGAATAGAAGCGTCTTTTTCATCTTTATTACGCTACCCCTAAAATAATATTAATCAACGCAGTGACATCGCTCACATTCACCTGTCCGTCGGCATTGACATCGGCGACGGCATCATTCATGGCAACAGTGCCAAGAATCATATTAATAAGCACAGTCACATCACTCACATTCACTTGGCCGTCATCATTGACATCGCCACGATTCGAAGAAATCATTAACCAATTAACCTTGCATTCAGTGCTGCGCGCACTCAAAACACGAATGCGTTGTTTTCCGGCCGTTAATGGTACTGTGGTGCTGAAGTTTGCCCAGGTATCAGTGCTTCCGGTTGCGTCAAATACTGCTTCGCCTAAAATGTTGCCATTAATAAAAATCCTGAATTTTGGGCTATAGAGGAATTCTTTACTTGCGAGCCTAAAAGTGAATCGGTAATTGCCGTCTTGTGGAACATCAACAAGATATTCAGCCCAAACGTTGGAATCAAAATTCGAGATTTGAATTGGGAACTCGCTGGCAGCATCGGTGTTAGTCTCAAGCATCATACCATTACAATTCACATATTCTGTTGCCGGGATGCGCTTGCCGATGCTGTGGTAGTAGGTTGAATCGAATGATGATATATTAACATAGACCTTGCCCAGGCCCGAAAGAGTGCCCCAAGCAGGTTGGTGAGTAATCAGATTCTGATTAATGAGAAGTCGGTAGAAAGGATTTGAAGCAGTTCCTTTGGCCTTAAACCAAGCATAGCGGTAAACCATGGTGTCCTGTTCAAGATTTTGCACCTTTTGCACCATGCTGTTAAGTTGTGAAATTGAATCGACATTACCCTCCCAAGAGCAGAACTCAGTGAGCCAAATTTTCTTGTGATAAGTGTCGGCAAAATCTTTGATGTAGCCCTTAAGAGCTATAGGACTGTTCATGTAGCTGTGAAGAGCAATGAAATCGATTTGCGGTTCACGGCCGTTGTTTTGTTGTTTATAGGCATCAATAAAGCCGTTGAGCCATTCTTTAGGTTGATACATGTGCCCGTCGTTGATTGTGTCGTCGGGGAAATTAAGAGCCGGAGAAACGAGTTTTAAATTGTAGTCGGCCGCGATACCTTCAAGCACAGGCCAAAGTTCAGCTGCCTGTGAAGGAGTCATGTTAGCCTGGCTCTTAAAATTAGGCTCATTGAAACCGAGAAGATACTTTGTGCCGGGATATTTCTCAAGGGAATCTCGAATGGCGGATTCATTGAAATTGCCATTCCATATCATAGGAACAAATTCCATATCCCCGCCGGGTCGCAGTTTGTGTGCCACATTCTTTGACGGGTTCGGTCCCCAGTTATAGGTCCAAGTCACACCGGGTGCGAGAGCGTCAATTTCCTCAACATGATTGAAGCTGTTCTCACTAACACCTCTTTTATAGCTCTTGGGCATTTGCGCCAAAGCGAGGCCTAAAACCGAAAACACTAAAAGACACAAGAATAATCTTCTCATAATAAACTGAAATAATTATTGATTTAAAATAAAGTTAATGAGCGATGTGACATCAGAGACATTCACATTACCGTCGCCTGTGACATCAGCATAGAGACGGTCCACACCGGTGATGCCCAAAATCATGTTAACAAGAGCTGTCACATCGCTCACATTCACTGCGCCATCTTTGTTGACATCGCAAGGAGTAAACTTCCAGTCTTCAGGTACAATGGCATTAACATCATCTTCAAGCTGATAAACACGCACCCAATCAATATACATCTTGGCATCGCCATCATTGAGCGCAGTAATACCGTCGGGGGACAATATGCCAGTGAAGTATCCGCCAATGGCAAGATCATAGACAATGAAGAAATCGTGCTGGAAGTAGAATCCGGTACCCCAATCACCGCTCATGTCACTGACACCCATCTTGTAGTATGGTTCAGCGTCAGGATACTTGTCGCGATCAAGATACATGGTAACATATTCCTCATCCCACTCGAGTGTGAAAGTGTGGAATTGTCCGTCTTGAAGACTATAGGAGTTGGTGGTGCTGCGTGCATAGTTGGGATAAGCACCATTTTTATAGAAGCCCCAGTGGCACGCGCCATTGAAGAAACGGTCTTGAGTGCCGCGGCTAATGCCGGTGGCATTGCCCATCTCCACAATGTCAATTTCACCACAACGTGGCCAACCGACATCCTTAAAGTCGTTGCCAAGCATCCAAAAAGCCGGCCATAGACCATTAGCAGTGCGAGGCAACTTGATGCGGCTTTCGATTTTGCCACGTGTGAAATAGACCTTGTCGGCCGAATTCAGACGTCCCGAAGTGAAACTCTTGCCATTGTAGTTCTGCTTCTTGGCTGTGAGAACCAAGCAGCTTTCGCCTGAAGCAGGGTCAATTTCAATGGTCACATTGTCACGGGTGTAGTATTGCAATTCAGCGTTACCACCGCCATCGCCATTGACCTCAATGTTCCAGGCTTCTTCATTAAGCGATGTACCGCTGAATTCATCGTTCCACACAAGCGTGTATTGCGCTTGAGCTTGAGGACAAATCCAGAACAAAAGCAGTAACGGGACAATATTAGAAAGAATCTTCGTCATGAAATGTTAAACTATCATTGCGGGTGCCCCACGATAGGAACACCCGCAATGTAAGTAATATTATGCGTTAGAACCAAGAATAATGTTGATGAGAGCGGTTACATCACTCACATTTACTTGAGTATCTTCATTGACATCAGCCACTTCTTCGTCTTTTTGGATAGAGCCGAGAATCATGTTGATAAGGGCTGTCACATCACTGACATTCACACTGCCGTCACGGTTCACATCACCCTTTTGCAATGAGGGTTGGAGTGTGCTATCCTTGTACAGGAACACATTGTCGAGATGAACCTCGTTGCCTTGAGTACCACCACTGAGAAGCCAGAAGAAATTGTCGTGATAAGCCGTAGCACCACCCTGTGTCGAAGAGAAAAGTTCGTTACCGAGTTTCTTAAGATCCTTGATGGGAAGGTCAACATAGTACCACTCGCCATCGTCGGGCCATGTGCCGATGTTCTTCACGAGCACTGGGGGATCACCAGAATAGATTGCTGTTTCACCTAAAGCGAAGGCAATAGAGCCTAAGCCGATTGCCTGTGACTGTACGGGATGACCTTTGATACCGAAGTGCAACACATAGGTGTCATCAATAAAGCTGAAGTCGGTATCACCATCTTTGATAATGCCTAATCCAGACCAACCTTTATTAGAAACGGTCATGGCAAAGTGATCTTCCAGTTCACCAAACGAGTTCATGCCACCGTTGTCGTCACATCCAACATAGGTTTCACTCCAAACCCATAGATGGACATTAGTATCATTGGGACGCATATCCATCTTGAGATCGGCGTTTAATACTTCACTCACCGATTCACTAACAAGAATGGGTACAAATCCACTTGCTTTAGACCAGTCGAAGGTGGGTTCCCCATCGTCGTTAAGGGCCTTTGTAATGAAGTCTTGCGCTGAAACACTCATTGAAAGCGCAGCAGCAAGAGCAAATAATGTAATTTTTCTCATTTTTGATAAAATTTAAATAGTTAATAATATATGAAAAACATTAATATCCAGGATTTTGAGTAATGCCAGTCAAGTCAATCTCTTTCGAGGGGATTGGGAATAGCTCGTGCTTGCCCTTTTGGAAAGTGCCATAGTCGGCTCTTGCCTCACTGGTTTCGCCAGCAATGTAAGCGTCCATCGTCTCCTTGGCGATGCCCCAACGGCACAGGTCGAACCAGCGGTGAGCTTCCATAGCCAACTCAACACGGCGCTCGTGACGAATGGCCTGACGCAAATCGTTCTGATTGTCGGCAAATGTCACATTGGCACCTTGAATCATTGCGGTGTAAGGGAAAGAAGAAAGTCCAACGCGAGCTCGCACCTGATTCAATGCGGCTTTGGCGGCACCAATCTCGCCCAGTTCACAACAAGCTTCAGCATACATAAGGAGCACGTCGGCATAGCGAATCTGCTTGTTGTTGAGAGGTCCGCGAGAATCGTGCGTGAGATGATAAATCTTGCCATTGGTTTCGGTATACATGGCATATTTGCGATTCAAGTAACGGTCGCCAAGATAGATTTCTTGAGCGGGAGTCTCAATCTGCTCATCGGTGGGGTTAAGAATGGTGAGGTCGCGACGAATGTCGGTAGGCTCAAACTCGTCATAAAGGTTTTGAGTGGGCTTGTCGAAACCCCAACCGGCTTGCCCAAAGGCATTAGAACGCGAGCGCTGCAGAATGAGTGTGAATGTACCGCGCGAGAAGCCCTCGCCCTCGCCATAATCCGAAGTCGGATCCTCAACATACTGAATCTCGAATACCGACTCGGCATCATTTTCACCGGCAAGAGTGAAGTTGGTGAAGAACTCTGCGTCAAGACTATACTGACCACTGGTAATAATCGAGTCGCCCCAAGCCTTTGCTTGGCGATAAGCTTCGGTAGCGCCTTGGGCATCGCCATCTTGAGCCAGGAAGCCTGCCCTGTAGAGATTTACCTTGAGAAGCATAGCTTGCGCGGCACCCTTGGTCGCACGGCCCAGATCATCGGCCTTCATGGTGCTTTTTTTAACAAGAAGTTCATTGGCCATTTTCAGGTCGTCGATGATAAACTGGAAGGTTTCATCGCGAGTAGCACGAGTTTGTGCCCACTTGTTAGAGCTATCAACAACATAGTCGATGAGCGGCATGCCACCAAATAAGCGTAACAGTCTGAAGTAATAGTAAGCCCTCAAGAAGTGGGCTTCACCCATGTAGCGTGAACGAAGAGCCACTTCAGTGTCAGAAGACTCGTCGATGCGTGTTTTGGGAATCTCCTCAAGTGCCAAGTTGCACCTTGCAACACCTTGCCATTGGGCACGATAGAACTCCAGCACCAGTTCGTTGTTAGTATTGGTCTTGAAGTTTTCCATATCATAGGCATCACCGCCGTCGGTGACGCTCTGACCACCCTTGAGTGCATCGTCGCTGACGATGTCGCCAAAGTACCACTCTGAATAATAGGTACCACCATACTCCCATGCAAGAGGAACATAAGCAGCATTCACCACATTCTCGGCAGTATTGATAGATGTGAAGTACTCGCTGCGGTTATTGGTGCCGGGAGTGTCCTCGGTAAGCCAGTCGTGACACGAGGTCAATGAAATGGCAGTAACCACAATTGCAACACATTTAATATATTGAATCTTTTTCATATCTAATGAATATTAAGAGGATTACAGATTTAGAAAGTGAGATTAGCGCCCATCAGGAACGTGCGTGCTTGTGGATAGTTTCCGTAGTCAACACCGCCGGCGACCTCCGGGTCGTATCCATTATAGGAAGTAATGGTGAACACATTGCTCATTTGAGCATAGATGCGCAAGTTTTTGAGTTTTATTTTGGAAACCAGTCGCTTGGGGAACGTGTAGCCAATTTGGATGTTTTTGAGTCGCAAATAACTGCCATTCTCAATAAAGCGGTCGCTATTGAAGTAGTTAATTGAGTTCTTGGCATTTGGAATACCGGCCTTAGCATAGTCGGTAACACGAATACCGTCTTCGTCATAGTCCCATACCGAAAGCATCACCGGACTCAGTGCACTCTCGGTGCCTTTACCTTCCAAGCGTTCGCGCAAAGCATTGTAAATTTTGTTGCCGGCAACACCCTGGAAGAACATCTGCACATCGATGCCTTTCCATTCAAGTCCCAAGTTCAAGCCATAAGTAACTTTCGGGAAATTATTGCCCAGTTTTGTTTGGTCGCTATCATTAATGATGCCATCGCCATTGATATCTTCATAGATGGCATCACCGGCAGTATAGGGGTTAGCGGCACCATTCTTGGCATAGCCCCAAAGATATTCGTCGGCTTGTTCTTTAGACTGATACACACCTTTGTATTTATACCCCCAATAAGTGAACAGCGGCAGCCCCTCGTCACTTATCACACGGTCGCCATAGACGGGAGCACCGCCATTGAGTGCCGTGAGTTCGTTTTTGATGAATGAAACGTTGCCGTCAATGCTATAGCTGAAATCTCCGAACTGATTGCGATGCCCAATTGTGAATTCAATACCGGTGTTGCGCACAGTACCTACATTGCTTTGTGCATCATAGCGGTTACCGACCCATGCCGGACCTTTCACCCACAAGAGCATATCTTTAGTGTTGCGAATGAAGCCCTCAACAGTGAGGCTCAACTTTCCGTTCCAGAAAGCGGCATCAATGCCGGCATTCCAAGTCTCAGTGCGTTCCCACTTGCCACCTTGGTTCACATAGGTGAGTATAGTGGCACCATTAGCAATAGAGCCGTTGAAAGGATAACCAACGAATGTGGGACCGGTAGTGAAAATAGTTTGGTTAAACGCATCATTGCCTATCTTGTCATTACCAATCTGACCCCAGCCGAGACGAAGTTTTAAGTAATCAAGGCCATTCACCTTGTCCTTAATCCAAGGCTCTTCGCTGATGCGCCATGCAGCAGCAAGCGAGGGGAAATAACCCCAAGTGTTCTCGGGGAACTTGTTGGAACCGTCGGCACGGAAGTTGAAGGTAAGCATGTAGCGGTCGAGCAGTGAATAGTGAATACGACTCAGGAATGACAAGCGACGTGTGCGCGAAACGCCATCGCCGGCTTTGTTTTCATTATCTTCAGTAGTTTGGTTCAAATACCAGTTCTTTTCGTCGGGATTGAGAATGTTTGATCCTGAATTACCAATTGAGTAATAATTGTATTCTTCGGTTGTGTGACCAACCATGAGGTTGAAATTGTGAATCTTCTTGATATCGAATACATAATTCAAGATATTCTCCCAAGTGAAATTGGTGTAGTGAGTCAGAGAGCGCTCCAGGAAGTTCTTTTGAAGAATGTCCTTGACTGAAACATCATGAGCATCTTTAAAGAGACGATGTTTGAGGTTTACCTCATCGTAGCTTACGTCAGTACGGTAAGAAAGGCCTTTGAGAGGAGTGAATTCCAGATAAATATCACCAATCCAACGGCTGGTGCGATCCTTGGGATGTGAAGTGTAGACCATGCTGTAAGGATTCACCGCGTTCTTGAAGTTTGATGGTGCGGCATACTTGCCACTCATATCAGCCCCCTTGGAGTTCACAGCGCCTTCAGGATAATAAGGCATGTCCCAAGGAGCCATGGCAAGCGCGGCCGAAATCACCGACGCACCTGCAGCAGCACTATTGTTCATGGCATTACGTCCCTGACTATAAACATAGGAGAGATTCTCACCAACTTTCAACCAAGGTTTAACCTGGAATGAGGTGTTAGCACGCAAGGTGAGTCGGTTATAATCAGAACCGATAATAGTTCCTTGCTGGTCGAAGTAGCTGGCGCTGAACGAATAATTGGTCTTGTCGGTACCACCATCAAGTGACACATGATAGTTCTGGATGGTGGCATTTGACTTGAACACCTCGTCTTGCCAGTCAGTATCTACAGCTGCATAGTTGATGCCGTTAGCATACTTTTCGGTCTGTGCCACTGCAAAGTGGTAATCAGTACCCATCTTGTAACGCTGCAGCCACTCGTTGAAACCATTCTTATTATAATAGTTTTGTTCACTCTTGGCTGTATTGATAGCTAAATAAGTGTTGACAAAATCGTCTTTCTTCAAAAGGTCAAGTTTTTTCCAACGATTTTGGAAACCGTAATACATATCAAATGATACTGTTGTAGTGCCCTTCTCGCCCTTCTTAGTAGTGATAAGCACCACACCATTGGCACCTCGGCTACCATAGATGGCGGTTGCCGATGCGTCTTTCAAAATCTCGGTTGACTCAATATCGTTAGGGCTCAAGAACGAAATATTGTCGGTAATAACACCGTCAACAACATAGATTGGCGCTGAATTGTTAACTGTGCCGATACCGCGAATTCGCACTTCAGCGGCTTGTCCGGGCTGACCGGAACTGGCATTTACCGTCACACCCGCGGCACGACCTTGCAGAGCTTGGTCGACATTAGCGGCAGGAGTCTTCTTGAGGTTCTCGGCACTAATAGATGCCACTGAACCTGTAAGGTCGCTTTTCTTCATGGAGCCGTAACCAATCACCACCACTTCATCAAGTTGGTTAACATCGTCATCGAGTGTGGCGTTAATTGTAGTAGAAGAATTAAAAGGTATCACGCGTGTGCGACATCCTATATAAGAGAATTCCAATTCACCGGAACTTTTAGCATCAATTGAATAGTTGCCGTCAATGTCGGTAACTGTCAAGATGTTGGTTCCGGCAATTTTAACAGTGACGCCTATCAGAGGCTCGCCATCGGCCGCGGCTGTTACTGTTCCTTGGATTTTAATCTGCGCTATGGCTGCAAGTGGCAATAGCAACGATAGGAGAAGTAGTTTAAATTTCATAAGGTTTATTTTTGTGGTTTTGATATAGCAATGGTTACGAAATATTTTTTTGATGGTGCAAAATTAAGACGATATAAAATAGGTGTCAAGTTTTTGGGGTCATAAAAAACTCACAAAAAACTCACTTTTTTGATTTGACGCACTTCACAATATAATGCTACTTCTCTGATAAACAAATTTATAAAACCTCACAACGATTAAAATAAAAACTCTCATTTTTTAGTTGCGATTTAAAGGGTTTGTATTATCTTTGCACATCTAAAATTTCCCGGCACAATGATGAGAAAATCTTACATATTCATTCTAATATCATTCTTACTACCGCTTTCAATGGTAGCACAAATGCCGCTTTTGCGCAATTTCACGCCGCAAGAATATAAAGGTGGCACTCAAAACTGGGGCATTGACCAACAAAGTGACGGCTCACTGCTATTTGCCAATAACAACGGCTTGATATTGTTTGATGGCGACAGTTGGGCGTCATATCAAGTGCCCAATTTCACGAATGTGCGTGCCGTTTACTATGAGCAAAGTTCCGATAGGATTTATGTGGGTGCAACTAATGAGTTTGGATACTTCTATAGTGATGGTAAAACTACAGGATACAGGTATAAATCATTATCGACTGATGTACTGAAGAAAATCCACAACTTCGGTGAAATATGGAATATTTTGAATTTGGGCGATGAGATTGCGTTTCAAGCCAAGAACCACATCTTTATATTGCACGATAACCGCAAGATTACAATCTATCCCATGAAGCATCGCATCGAGAACGCTGCAGTTGTTAATGGCAAACTAATCGTGTCGGCTCAAGAATCAATCCATGTTTATAACCAAGGTCATATGAATCCGTTGAAAGGCACTGAGGCATTGCGCGGTAAACTAATTCGCGGAGCCTTTGCCTGGGGAGACGGTGAAATTGCATTCGCCACTGCTAATCATGGATTGTATCTATATAATAATGTTATCTGTAACCCACTTTCGCTTGACATTAATGAACAGTTGAAAAAGAGCCAGGTTTTTTGCGTGTCACATCATCACAACTATCTGGTTTTCGGCACCGTTCGAGACGGTGCTATCATTAAAGATTTAAGATCCGGTATCAACTATTATGTAAATAGCGTTACGGGGTTGTCTAACAACACCGTTCTTTCAATAAAATTTGACAAGTTGGACAACTTGTGGTTAGGACTTGACAATGGCATTGCCTATGTAATGATAGATGTGGCATGCCGAGACTTGTTGGGAACGAACAATAGCATCGGAACAGGCTATGCGTCAATAATCTATGACTATAAGCTATATTTGGGCACAAATCAGGGTCTATTTGTATCAGATTATCCGCTTCGCACCAGCTTAACACCGGCCAAACCGCAATATGTGCATGGCATCACAGGACAAATATGGTCATTGCAGGAAATTGACGGTTCTTTGCTATGCGGATGCGATAATGGCGCATTTGAGATTAAAGGGAATGTAGCCAAGCAAATTGACAAACTAAACGGCACTTGGTCATTTGTGGAGTTAACACATCATCCCGGGTACGTTCTGGCTTGCGATTATGACGGTTTTGTTATCCTACAACGCTCCGGCTCCGGCTTTGTGCTGATAAATCGTTTAACGGGATTTGATGTCTCTGGAGGTGGTTTTCTTGAGGATAGCGATGGAAGCATTTGGCTGAGCCACTGGCAACAAGGAATTTATCACTTCAAGTTGAGCAATGACTTGAAACGCATTGTCAATGTGGAGTATTTTCATCGGGGTAATGGATTGGTAGCTGATGACAACAACCTGATTTGTAAGATTGGAGGAAAGGTGTATGTGTCAAGTGCTGAAGGTTTTAAGACTTACAATCAAAAGACTAAACGTTTGCAACCAGCCAAAGCGATTGACAAGATTTTCAACACCTATGGCACAGCTTTGCGTATTGTAGAAACGCCATCAAAAGATTTATGGGCCTATAAACCCGGATATCTCGCAATTGCACTAAGAAAGAGCAATGGCTCGTACAATGTCAAAGAATTTGCATTCACAAATGTATATAACCGCTTGCAGATGAGCTTAGGCCATATGGGGTTTCTTGATAGCACCCACACGCTAATGAACTACGACAACGGATTCTTTGTGATGAATCATCATTTCACGACCGATGAACAATCAAATGAGGTGTTTGTTCGCAGTATATTCTCAACAAACTTGAATGATACACTTCTATATTCCAGCAGTTTACAGAAGTCAATACATAAACTCACAATACCCAAACATCTGAATTCGCTTCGCATTGAGTATGTCATGCCTGAATTCCGTGATAACCAAGCAGTGACATATTCTTATTATTTGGAAAATTACGACCACGGATGGAGTGCTCCCACTCTTGCCACTTCAAAGGAATACACGCATTTGAGTAAAGGCCGTTATGTATTTCACGTCAAGGCGCACAATGCTCTGTTTGGCACAGAGAGTGAGAGTAGCATTGTAATCGTGATAGAGCCTGCTTGGTATGAAACCTGGTGGGCCTATGCATTATATTTCATAGCTGCAATTCTACTGATATGGCAGTTCGTGAAGTACCTGATTAGACGTTCAAAACGTGACTTGGAACGCATCAAGGCCGAGAAAGAACGTCAATTGCGCGAACAGGAGGCATTATTTCAAATAGAGGAAGAGAAAAAAGAGAAAGAACTGGTGAAACTGCGCAACGAGCAACTGGTCATTGACTTGAAACACAAGTCAAGCCAATTGGCCGACTCAACAATGAATCTGGTCCGCAAGAACGATATGTTGCAAGAACTTGATTTGCAAATGCAAGAACTCTCAAGCAACATAGGTAAAGACACCCCTAAAAGTTCGCTCAATAAGATTATCAAGGACATACGTCGCAGCATTCAGCTCAACATCAAGGAGGATGAGAACTGGGAGAAATTTGAGGAGAATTTCAATCTTGTCTATGATAATTTCATGATTAAGCTATCGCAACAATTTCCCGACTTGAAGCCTAATGACAAGAAATTATGCGCTTATCTGCGCATGGGGTTGAGTAGCAAGGAGATGGCATCTCTGTTAAACACCACATTAAGAAGCATTGAAACAGCTCGCTACCGGTTGCGCAAGAAACTCAATCTCAACCAAGGGCAAAACCTCACCTCGTTTATTCAAAACTTCGGTTAAGTTAGATTAATCAAGTCCAAACATCATGCAAAAGCCGTCATAAGCCTTGCAAAAAGCCCTATTTTACTGAAATTTCATTAAAATGCGGTGAAAAACTTGCCCATGTCAAGATTTCATCGTAAATTCGTAGTCAAATACTATAAAGCAACTAAAATAACTTATATTATAAATTTTAAAACATTAATACCAAAGTATGAGAACCAAAAATCTTCTACTTGGCGACGAAGCGCTTGCATTAGGAGCATTGCATGCAGGCTTGACAGGCGTGTATGCTTATCCCGGTACTCCGTCGACCGAAATTACTGAGTTTATTCAACAACATCCACTTGCTAAAGAACGCAACGTTCACAGCGACTGGTGTGTCAACGAGAAAACCGCTATGGAAGCCGCTCTGGGCGTTTCCTTCAGTGGCAAGCGTGCCCTGGTGTGCATGAAGCACGTGGGTATAAACGTTTGCGCCGATGCCTTTGTCAACTCAGGCATGACCGGTGCTAACGGCGGTCTGGTCGTAGTAGCTTGTGATGACCCGTCAATGCACTCGTCACAGAACGAGCAAGACTCGCGCTTCTATGCCGACTTTGCCATGATACCTTGCTTTGAACCTTCTTCACAGCAAGAGACCTATGAGATGGTTCGTGAAGCCTATGACTTCTCAGAACGCAACCGCATCCCCGTGCTGATGCGCCTGACCACTCGCATGGCTCACTCACGCGCCGTTGTTGAGACCGGTGACGTTCGCAATGAGAATGAATTGCATTTCCCCGAGAATGAGCGTCAGTGGGTGCTTCTCCCGGCTAATGCAAAGGTTCGCAACGTGCAACTGATCAAAGACTATGCTTCATTTGAAGAGCAAGCCGAGACCATGGGCTTTAACCGTTACATTGACGGAGCCGACAAGTCTATGGGTATCATTGCATGCGGCATCGCTTATAACTACCTGATGGAGAATTATCCTAATGGATGCCCCTACCCCGTTCTGAAAGTATCGCAGTATCCGCTTCCTACAGCCATGGTTCGCCGCCTTGCCGGTGAATGCAAGACCCTGCTGGTGCTGGAAGAAGGTCAACCGCTGATTGAGCGCCGACTGAAGGGATTCCTTGACACTCCTGTTGAGATTAAGGGACGCCTTGACGGTACACTGCCTCGCACAGGCGAACTTACACCCGACTGCGTGCGTGTGGCATTGCAATTGCCAGAACTTGAAAAGAACGCTCCATCGCAGGTCACTGTTCCCCGTCCTCCCGCATTGTGCCAGGGCTGCGGTCACCGCGACTTCTACACCGCTCTGAATAATGTGATTCACACCTACCCCACTGCACGCGTGTTCAGCGACATCGGTTGCTATACCCTCGGTTGGTTGGCTCCATTCCATGCATTCCACACCTGTGTAGAGATGGGTGCATCACTGACCATGTCAATTGGTGCTGCCAATTCAGGTGTTCATCCTTCAGTGGCTGTAATTGGTGACTCTACATTCACTCACAGTGGCATGACAGGACTGCTTGATGCTGTGAATTCTAATGCCAATATCACACTGTGCATCTCAGACAACCTGACCACCGGTATGACGGGCGGTCAAGACTCTGCCGGCACAGGTCGCTTGGAAAGCATTTGCTGCGGTCTGGGCGTTGCACCCGAGCATGTTCGCGTGATTATCCCGCTTCCCAAGAATTATGAGGAAATGGAGAAGGTGATTCGCGAAGAGATTGAGTATAAAGGAGTTTCAGTAATCATAGCACGTCGCGAATGCATCCAGACTGCCAAGCGCCATGCAGCACAAAACAAAAAGTAAAAATCATGAAACAAGATATCATATTATGCGGTGTGGGCGGACAAGGTATCCTCTCAATCGCAACCGTTATAGGCTGGGCAGCACTTGACCAGAATCTTTATCTGAAACAAGCTGAGGTGCACGGTATGAGCCAGCGTGGTGGTGATGTGCAGAGCAACCTGCGTCTGTCGTCAGCCCCCATCAACAGCGACCTGATTCCCCTGGGCTCTTGTGACCTGATTGTGTCGCTCGAACCCATGGAAGCCTTGCGTTATCTGCCCTACCTGTCACCAACAGGTTGGATTATCACTAATAGCACTCCGTTTATCAACATTCCCAACTATCCCGACATGGAAGCTGTGAATGGAGAGCTCAATAAGGTGAAGAACCTTATCAACATTGATGTGGATGCAATTGCAAAGGAAGTGAAATCGCCTCGCAGTGCCAATATGGTGCTTCTGGGCGCAACGGCAGCTGTGCTTAATATGCTTGAACCCGACAAGCTGCGCGAAGGCATCACTCAGGTGTTTATGCGCAAAGGTCAAGCTATTGTCGACACTAACATTGCCGCTTTCAATGCAGGTCTGGAATACGCACAAAAACACACTTTAAAATAAATACCACCCATCTACCATGAATTTACCTATTGCAAAAGAAACTTTAGCCAATTTGCTGGCTGAAAAAGATATTTCAAATGTGGCTCGCGCTACAATCCGTCAGTCGGTGGCTGTTACCACCGGTCTGGAGGAACTCTCGGGCGAGAAGTTTGTTCACCTTGAAATAGGTGTTCCTGGCATTCCAGCCAGCAGCATCGGCACCGAGGCACAAAAACGCGCCATAGACAATGGTGTTGCCACCATCTATCCCGTAATCAGTGGTCTGCCCGAGCTCAAGGAGAACGCCTCTCATTTTATCAAGGCATTCCTCGACATTGACATTGCCCCCAAATGCATTATCCCTACAGTGGGCTCCATGCAGGGCAGTTTCAACCTGATTCTGGAATGCTCGCAACTGGATGAGAATAAGGATACAATTCTGTTTGTGAATCCCGGTTTCCCACCCCAAATGCTCCAGGCAAAGATACTGGGTGCCAAGCTTGCTTGCTTCGACATCTACAATTATCGCGCTGAGAAACTTGAGGCCAAACTTGAGGAGTATTTCTCAACCGGCAAGATAGCCGCTATCGTCTACTCTAACCCCAACAATCCCGCATGGTATTGCTTGACCGAGGACGAACTGCAAGTGGTAGCCAAGATGGCCAACAAGTATGATGCCATTGTGATTGAAGACCTTGCTTACTTCTGCATGGACTTCCGCAAAGAGCTGTCAAAGCCGTTTGAACCACCGTTCCAGGCAACTGTTGCGAAGTACACTGACAATTATGTGCTCATGATGTCAGGTTCTAAGATCTTCAGTTACGCCGGTGAACGCATCGCCATCGTGGCATTCTCGAACAAGATGTTTGACCGCGAGTATCCCCGTTTGCGCAAGCTCTATGGATTCGGCAAGATGGGCGACAACTATGTGTTGACCTATCTGTACGCAGCCTCATCGGGCACATCACACTCTGCACAGTACGCCCTGTCGGCTATGATGAAAGCAGCTGTTGAAGGCGAGTTTAATTTCGTGAAAGTCATCAGCGAGTATGGCCGTCGTGCCAAGATTGCGAAAGAAATCTTTGACCGCAATGGCTTCGAGATTGTGTATGACAAGGATGGCAACGAGAAACTTGCCGACGGCTTCTATTTCACGATTGGTTACCACGGTATGGACAGCGAGCGCCTGCTCACAGGCTTGTTGCGTTGCGGCATCTCGGCCATGGCGCTTGACACTACCGGCAGTAGCCAGCCCGGTATTCGCGCTTGTGTGTCGGCACTGTCGAGCGATGACTTGATGAAGGCACTTGACGAGCGCTTAGCCCTGTTTGTCAAACTTCAAAACGAAGAGTCATGATGAACTACATGAGTGCCGACGAAGCCGTGAAACTGGTGAAGAGCGGCGACCATATCTATTTTCAAGGCAGTACCGCAATACCCATTGTGCTTCAAGAAGCACTTGCACGACGCGGCCATGAGCTGAAAGATGTTACCGTGTATTCGGCTTTCAACATCCCTAAGGGCGAAGCGCCATTTTGCAAGCCCGAGTTTAAGGACGCTTTCTTGACCAACAGTTTATTCTTGTGCGGTGACCAACGCAAATGGGTGAAGGACGGTTACGGCTCTATGATTCCCGCGTTCTTGGGCGAGATTCCGTTCCTGTTCCGAAGCGGCCAGCTACCTGTTGACATCGCATTCATCAACTGCTCGTTGCCCGATGAAAACGGCTACTGTAGCTACGGTATGTCGGCCGACCTTGCCGTGTCGGCAGTGGAATCGGCCAAGATTGTGATTGCCGAGATTAACAAGAGTATGCCCTACCTGTGTGGTGGCGCACTCATTCACGAGTCAAAAATCACTGCTGCAGTGGAATGCGATGATCCTTGCGTGGTTATGGAGTTTGGTGACCCCACTCCCATTGAAAGCGCCATCGGTCAGTATATCGCCAACGAGATTGAAGATGGTGCCACTCTGCAGATTGGTGTCGGTGGCATTCCCAATGCCGTGCTCAATGGCATCAAGAACCACAAGCACTTGGGCTTGCACACCGAGGCTATGACCGATGGTGTTATCAGGCTCATTGAAGAGGGTGTGATTGACAACTCCATGAAGAAAATCAAACCCGGCAAGAGTGTCGCCAGCTTGGCGCTTGGTTCGCAACACATGTATGACTTCCTGCACTACAACCGTGATGTGGAGTTCTACGATGTAGCTTGGACCAATGACCCGCAAATCATTCGTCAGAATCCGAAGGTGGTGGCCATCAACTCTGCCATTGAGGTAGACTTAACGGGCCAAGTGTGTGCCGACAGCATAGGAACCACAATCTTCTCAAGCGTGGGTGGCCAGCATGACTTCATGTATGGCGGCGCACTGTCAGAGGGAGGTAAGACCTTTATCGCACTGCCCTCTCGCACGGGCAAAGGCAAGGCAAAGATTGTGCCCACCCTCGCACCCGGTGCAGGTGTGGTAACTACCAGATTCCAAACGCAATTTGTGGCAACGGAACACGGCATCGTGTATCTGCGCAACAAGAATTTGGCTGAACGTGCCAAGGCACTTATCTCAATCGCACATCCCGATGATCGTGAAGAACTGGAGCGTGCCGCTTGCGAGCGTTTCGGCTACTCGTTCTTGCGACTGAAATAACACTAAATCTTGACAATATGGGGTCTCGCCGGTGAATTGGCGAGACCCTTTTGTTATTTTATTATTCTAAGTAGGCACTTCATTAGCTAAGTTCACAAACGAAGTGCAAGAAAATATTCTTTTTTAAAACAAAAAATATT
>CAMKGM010000025.1 GCA_946412245.1 uncultured Bacteroidales bacterium | reverse complement strand
TGCGGGCTGCCAGACGGAACGAGATTTCGTTACTGTCAACGGGGTGCATCTTACCGTCGTAGATGCAAACGCGCACGTCGCGAGCGTAAGAACCGGTGAGAGGACCTTGCTCCATGCGGTCCATGATACCCTTGACGATGGCGGGGATGAAGCGAGCGTCGATGGCACCACCCACGATACAGTTATAGATGACGAGCTTGCCGCCCCATTCCAAAGGCATTTCCTGCTTGTCGCGGACACTCATCTTGAATTCCTGGTTGCCGAACTTGTAGGTGTCGGGTTCAGGCATACCTTCTTTGTAAGGCTCCACAATCAGGTGCACCTCACCGAACTGGCCCGAACCACCCGACTGCTTCTTGTGACGATAGTCGGCACGGGCAGCCTTGGTAATGGTTTCGCGATAAGGAATCTTGGGCTCAAGGTAGTCAATCATCACCTTGTCGTTGTTCTCAATGCGCCATTTCAGCGTGCGCAGGTGGAATTCACCCTGACCTGAAACGATGGTCTGCTTGAGCTCCTTAGACTGCTCAATGAGCCATGTGGGATCTTCTTCGTGCATGCGGTTGAGCACAGCACCGAGTTTCTCAATCTCACTCTCGTTTTGGGGCTTGATAGCGCGCTGATACTTGGGAGCGGGATACTGGATGAAGTCGTAGACGTGTTCGCAATCCTTCTCGTTGAGGGTATTGCCACGGCGAACGTCTTTAAGCTTCACTGTAGCACCGATATCGCCGGCCTCGAGTTCGTCGACCGGAGTCTTGCCAAGTCCGTAAACGGCGTTGAGCTGAGCGATGCGCTCCTTAGAACCGCGGTTCATGTTGTTGAGGTCAGTACCGGCCTTGAGTGTGCCTGACATCACCTTGAAATAAGAAACTTCACCAATGTGAGGCTCGATAGTGGTCTTGAAGAAGAACAGACTCAGGGGGCCATTGGGGTCAACAGGCACTTCGTTGCCGTCGGTGTCCTTCACTGCGGGCATATCGGTGGGAGCGGGAACGATTTCGGCAAGAATGTCGAGCATGCGGTCAACGCCGATGTTCTTCTCGCCGCTGCAGCACATCACGGGAATGATGCTGCAGTCGATGAGACCCTTGCGGATGCCGTCGATGGTCTCCTCGTCGCTGAGTTCCATCTCGTCGAGATATTTCATCATGAGTTCCTCGTCGTTCTCGGCAGCCATCTCAAAGAGGTTAGCTTTCATTTCCTCGGCCTTGTCGGCAAACTCGGCGGGAATGTCGCTGATGGTAGCCTTGCCGCTGTCGCCGCTATAGGTGAGTTGCTTCATGAGCAGCAGGTCGATGATGCTGTTGAAGCCGGGACCGCTGGCGGTGGGGAACTGCACGGGAACAACCTTGTTGCCAAACACTTCCTTGAGCTGCGTGAGCACGTTGTCGAAGTCGCTCTTCTCAGCTTCGAGCTTGTTCATGGCAAAGATGAGCGGTTTCTTGATTTTGTTCACTGTGCGGTATTGGTTCTGAGTACCAACTTCCACGCCATACTGAGCGTCGATAAGCATCAGGCCGGCATCGGTCACGTTGAGCGCTGTGATGACGTTACCCACAAAGTCGTCACTACCCGGGCAGTCGATGAAGTTAAGCTTCTTGCCGTTCTTCTCGGCATAGAAAAGGGTAGAGAACACAGAGTAGCCGTACTCTTTTTCAACGGGGAAGTAGTCGCACACGGTGTTACCATTGTCAATGGTTCCCTTGCGGTTCAGCATTCCACACTCAAATAAAATAGACTCGGCAAGAGAGGTTTTACCTGAACCCTTGCCTCCTAAGAGGGAGATGTTACGAATCTCGTTGGTTTTGTAAGCCTTCATTTAGATAATGAGATTATAAATTTAATATATTTGTTTTTAGATATTTCGGATAAAACCACGCGTCGTTAAGTCGTGATGCGCCAAAATAGCCCACAAATTTACGGATAAAAGCCCAAATTTTAAAGAAAAATCAAAAAAATGATGCACTATTTTCTAAATATGGTGTTGTTTTTCTAATTTTGCGGACAACTATGGCAGGAATTTATGTTCACATACCTTATTGCAAGAGCAAGTGCGTGTACTGCGACTTCTACTCTGTTGTGGCGTCTGTTGTGCCTGCTCGGCGTTATGTCCACTCGGTAATTCAAGAGGCAATGTTGCGTCGTGAAGAACTGAACGAAAGCGTCACTACGCTTTACCTGGGTGGAGGCACTCCGTCAACGCTCTCTCATACCGAATTACAGACTTTAATAAATGATTTAAGAGAGGTCTTGAATTTGAATGAGATACAGGAATTTACGATAGAGGTAAACCCTGACGACGTGAATAGTGAACTGGTGCAAGCGCTGACTGAACTGGGCGTGAACCGGGTGAGCATGGGGGTGCAAAGTTTGGATGACGATGACTTGCGATTCATGCGGCGGCGTCACACGGCTCGCGAAGCGCTCAACGCAATAGCGTTGCTGAAAACCGGCGGCATCACCAATGTCAGTGTTGATTTTATATATGGTGTTCCGGGCCAGACGTTGGAGTCTTGGAATCGTACGCTCGACGTGCTTGCGAAGACCGATGTGGAGCATGTGTCGGCTTATAATTTGAGCTATGAGGAAGGTACACCGTTGTGGAAGATGCGTGAATGTGGCCAGGTGAAGGAGATTAGCGACGAGTTGGCGGTGGCAATGTTTGACTTGTTGTGTACGCGCTTGGGTGAGGCCGGTTTTGAGCACTACGAGATTTCAAATTTCGCAAAACCGGGTTATTATTCACGTCACAACTCAAGCTATTGGCAAGGAGTGCCTTATCTTGGCCTGGGTGCCGCGGCGCACAGTTACGACGGCCGTGCCACGCGCAGCTATAATCCGGCCGATGTGAAGCGCTATGTTGAGAATGTGGATGGTGGTGTGACAGTGTGTGAGCGAGAGTATTTGAGCACGAGAGAGTTGCACGATGAGATGGTGATGTTGCGCCTGCGCACCGCATGCGGGCTTGATGTGGCTGAGGTAGAGCGACGTTTCGGACTCGAAGCGGGTAGGGCTATTGAACGCAAGGCGGCTCCGTTTGTGAGCGGCGGCCTACTGAAATGCACTGGTCGTGTTTACTCGTTCACACGTCAAGGAATCGCTGTCAGCAACATGGTGATGAGCGAGCTGATGGCCGATTGACCGGTGTGTTTTAGCGCTCAATAGGCTCATTCCATCTGAAAAGTGCCGAAAAAAATGCGAAAAATTGCGTGAATGATGAAAAAAAAGTTTTGAAAAGTTGTGTATGTCGATAAGAGATAGTAACTTTGCGGTCGATTTCGAGACAGGAATCGACGACTTCCCCGTTAGTCCTGTTCTGTGACGTGATCGTTGAAACTTCGATGGCCCGCAGTGATGCTAGGCGCGCCATAAAGCGTAGGACGATATGAAATAGCTGAAAACCATGCGTGTAAAGTTACGCGATGACTTCTCACATCGCCAACACTTACTTGCGAAGTAGCAGGCCGTAGAATATTGTGCTTACTGCGAAGAAGAAGCCGTCTCGAATTCAAATTTTTCAATGAAATAACAAATTAAGAATAACAACTATGTCAAAAGTTTGCGAAATCACTGGAAAGAAGGCGATTACCGGTAACAATGTGTCGCACTCTAAAAGAAGAACAAAACGTAAATTTAACGTGAACGTGCACAACCGCAAATTCTACTGGCCCGAGCAGGACCAATGGATTCGTTTAACAGTATCGGCAGCCGGTCTGCGCATCATCAACCGCATCGGTCTTGATGCAGCACTGAAGAAGGCCGCTTCTGAGGGTCATTTAACTGAAATCAAAGCACTCTAAAAATTTTGAAGAATTATGGCAAAGAAAGCTAAAGGCGATCGCGTTCAAGTGATTCTTGAATGTACTGAACAAAAGGCTAGCGGTGTGCCCGGAATGTCGCGTTATATCACTACAAAGAACCGCAAAAACACAACTGAGCGTCTGGAGTTGAAGAAATACAACCCCTACCTGAAGAAGTATACTATTCACAAAGAAATTAAATAATTTAGAGCTATGGCAAAAAAAGTAGTTGCAACCCTGCAGACCGGTGAGGGCCGTTCGTTCAGCAAAGTGATCAAACTGGTTCGTTCGCCGAAGACCGGAGCTTACGTGTTTGAAGAAAAGATGGTGCCTAACGATAAGGTACAAGAAGCTCTTAAATAATTTTCATCGAATAATCGACTGATTAACATACACACAGGGAGACCATTGGCAAGACAAAGCGCGATGGTCTCACTTGTTTTTGTGGCTGTAAAAGTTGTGTAACCAAGCCATTTTAGTTACCTTTGCAATAGAAAAGAGAGGCCGTCAGGTCGCGCTCAAGACTATGTACAAGTTGTGTATTGACAAAGAAATGATTAAGGACATGGAGCGAGTGACGTTCGATGGAGCGATTCATGTGATTGACAGCATGCTTCATGTTCGTGCTGCCGTGGCGGCATTGCGCAGTGCCGAGTTTGTCGGCTTTGATACCGAGACGCGCCCGTCGTTCAAAAAGGGTCAGGTCCACAAGATGGCGCTGATGCAGCTGTCTACACCCGATGACTGCTTTCTGTTCAGGGTGAACAAGATAGGCGTTCCCGATGCACTGAGCGACTATTTGAGCGATGCCAATTGTCTCAAGGTGGGGCTCTCGCTTCGTGACGACTTTGCCAAGCTACACACCGTAACCGGCTGTGTGCCTCAAGGCTTTGTTGACTTGCAGCAACTGGTAGGGGAGTACCGCATAGGTGAAGCGAGCCTGCAGAAGATTTATGCCATCTTGTTCGGCAAGAAAATCAGCAAGAGCCAGCAGTTGACAAACTGGGAGGCACCCACGCTCACCGTGCAGCAGCAGAACTATGCCGCAATCGATGCATGGGCTTGCGGCAAGATATACAAGTACTTGACCTCAGGTGCTTTCAATCCCGATGATTCACCCTATAAACAAGAGATAATTGAAGATGAAAAAGCCTAAACGATATGTGATTATTCCGCTGCTGATGCTATGCTATTTGGCAGTGATGGCCTATGTAGCGCGTCAGCGTCTTGCCGATGGTGAGTATCTGTATTACTTTGGTGTGATAGGCATCAGCCTGTTAATTATCATTGCATTATATTTTTCGCTCAAGAAGAAAGAGAAGTATCGTCAGCAACGCGAGGAGTCGATGTATGGGCAGTATGGCGAAGAACAGAAGGCCTCTGACAGTGGTGCAAAGACCTCTGCCGATGCCGGTAAGACCCATGCTGATGATAGTCAATCAGGTGATAGCCCTGCTTGAGTTGCAGTTATCCGTTGCACGCTCCGCATTTTTTTTGTAATTTTGCATTCTTAATCATTTAACGAAATAATTATGGGATTTTTCAAGAATTTCTTTTCTAAAGAGAAAAAGGAAACATTAGATAAAGGGCTGAATAAGACCAAGGAAGGCGTGTTTAGCAAACTCAAACACGCTATCGCCGGCAAGTCACGCATCGATGATGATGTGCTTGACAACCTTGAGGAAGTGTTCATCACCAGCGATGTGGGCGTTGATACTACTCTAAAAATTATCGATCGTATTCAAGAACGCGTGAAACGCGATAAGTATGTCGGTACAGAGGAGCTTAATAACCTCTTGTGCGATGAAATCACACAGATGTTAGTCGACAATAACAATGCCGATGTTGAGGACTTTACCGTGGCCGACGACAAGAAACCATATGTGATTATGGTGGTGGGTGTCAATGGTGTGGGTAAGACCACCACTATAGGCAAACTTGCCTATCAGTTCAAGCAGGCCGGTAACAAGGTGGTGCTTGGCGCAGCCGACACTTACCGTGCGGCAGCCGACGAGCAGCTTGAAATTTGGGGCCAACGGGTTGATGTACCCGTCATCAAGCATAACATGGGCACTGATCCCGCATCGGTCGCATTTGATGCGGTTTCGAGCGCTAAGGCACAAAATGCCGACGTTGTCATCATTGATACTGCGGGTCGTCTGCACAACAACGTGGGTCTGATGAACCAGCTCACAAAAATCAAGAATGTGATGAAGAAGGTACTGCCCGATGCACCTCATGAAATATTGCTCGTGCTTGATGGCTCCACAGGGCAAAATGCTTTTGAACAGGCCAAGCAGTTTACCGCTGCAACCGAGGTGAATGCCTTAGCTATCACTAAACTTGACGGTACTGCTAAGGGTGGGGTAGTCATTGGCATTAGCGACCAGTTCCAAATTCCTGTGAAGTACATCGGGCTGGGTGAAGGCATGACCGACCTCCAGATTTTCCGTAAGGAGGAGTTTGTTAAATCACTTTTCGGTCAATAAGCCCCATACGCTCACCATGAAGCGCAACAAGGTAAATATTATTACGCTCGGATGCTCCAAGAATCTTGTTGATTCCGAACATCTCATACGACAGTTTCAGGCCAGTGGCTACAGCATCACGCACAATCCAAGTGTGGTTGATGGAGAAATCGTTATTGTGAACACCTGTGGCTTCATTCGTGACGCACAAGAGGAGTCAATCAACACCATACTCCAGTTGGGCAAAGCCAAGCAGCAAGGCAAGATTCGTCGGCTCTATGTCATGGGATGCCTTGCTGAGCGGTTCATGGCGCAGTTGATGGATGAACTGCCTGAGGTGGACCGTTTTTATGGCAAGTTTAACTGGAAACAGTTGCTTGCCGATTTGGGTAAGAGCTACAACACCCAGCTTGCACACGAGCGTTGTCTTACTACACCTGCGCACTACACCTACCTTAAGATTTCAGAGGGTTGCAACCGTTTTTGCGCCTTTTGCGCCATTCCACTCATCACGGGCAGACACAAATCGGTACCCATTGACACGTTGCTCAAAGAAGTGGAACATCTTGCCGGTCAGGGAGTGAAAGAGTTTAATGTCATTGCGCAAGACCTCTCATCTTATGGCAAGGACCTCTATGGTCGCCTGGCCCTGCCTGAACTCATTGACCGGATGGCTCAGGTGTCCGGGGTTGAGTGGATTCGCTTGCACTATGCTTATCCCACAGAGTTTCCTTACGATATATTGCCTATCATGGCCGGTAGGCCCAATGTGTGCAATTACCTCGATATAGCACTACAGCACATTAGCGATAAGGTGCTTGCAAACATGAGGCGGCACATTGACAAGGCTCACACGCTTGAATTGATTGATCGCATTCGAAGCGAAGTGCCTGGCATACACCTGCGCACCACGCTCATGGTGGGTTTCCCGGGCGAGGGCGACAAGGAGTTTCAAGAACTGCTTGACTTTGTGCGCGAGGCGCGCTTTGAACGCATGGGAGCGTTTGCCTATAGTCAGGAAGAGGGTACCTATGCGGCACAACATCTGTCCGATGTAATCCCCGACAATATCAAGCAGTTGCGATTGCAGCAGCTCATGGAGCTTCAAGAGGAGGTTTCCATGGATATCCAGCAACAGAAGGTGGGGAAAACGCTTCGCGTCATCATCGATAGCGAGGAAGCTGATTATTACATTGGTCGCACCCAGTGGGATTCACCTGAGGTGGATCCTGAAGTGCTCATAACGAAGGATAAACCTCTCGAAATAGGTACTTTCCACGATGTGGCGATACGTGAGGCGATGCCGTTTGAGCTTTACGGCTCGGTCGTTTAGCATTGGCCTTCTTGTTTTTTTACTCAACTTGCGCTAAAATTGCTTTTAAGAATGAAGACTATGAAATTTACGATATCAGGAAGGGCTGCCGATAGCAAGGCTCGTGCCGGTGTGATAGAAACGGATCATGGAAAGATTATGACCCCGATTTTCATGCCGGTGGGCACAGTGGGTGCCATCAAGGCCGTTCACATGCATGAGATGAAAGAACAAGTGAAGGCACAGATTATTCTGGGGAATACCTATCATCTGTACTTGCGTCCGGGCATGGACATCATTGAGCGTGCCGGCGGCCTGCACAAATTTAACGGCTGGGATCGCCCCATTTTAACCGATAGCGGTGGATTTCAGGTGTTCTCTCTTGCCGAGAATCGCAAGCTCAAGCCTGAAGGCGTAACTTTTCGTAGCCACATTGACGGCTCCAAACATTTGTTCACACCTGAAAAGGTGGTAGATATTCAGCGTAGCATTGGCAGCGATATCATGATGGCTCTTGACGAGTGCCCTCCCGGTACGAGCGACTACCACTACTCTGAGAAGTCGTTGCGCCTCACGCAGCACTGGTTGGAGCGTGGCTGGAAGCACTACAAGGAAACCGAACCTCGCTACGGACACTACCAAGCATTCTTCCCCATAGTCCAGGGATGCACTTATGAGGACCTGCGTCGCGATGCAGCCAAGCACGTAGCCGATTTGGGGGCCGATGGCAATGCAATTGGCGGTCTGGCGGTGGGTGAACCTACTGAAGTGATGTACGACATGATTGAAGTGGTGAACGAGGTACTCCCTGATGACCGTCCGCGCTACCTCATGGGGGTGGGTACGCCTGCTAACATATTGGAGGCGATTGACCGTGGAGTGGACATGATGGACTGTGTGATGCCCACCCGCAACGGACGCAACGGAATGCTCTTCACCAAGCACGGCATCATGAACATGCGCAACAAGAAGTGGGCCGATGACTTCAGCCCGCTACAGGAAGATGGCCCCGCAATGGTCGATCAACTCTATAGCAAGGCTTATCTTCGCCATCTGTTTATTGCCCAGGAGATTCTGGCGATGCAAATCGCCAGTATTCATAACCTGGCTTTCTATCTGTGGCTTGTAGGCGAGGCGCGCCGGCACATCATTGACGGAGATTTCAAGAGCTGGAAAACCATGATGGTTGACAACCTGACAAGGCGACTTTAAAAACAACAACGCATTTAATGGCATTTATAAGAAGGTTCAAAAAAGGTTCTGATTCCATTGTGCAGAAATCTGAGCACTGGACATCAACTGACGACGGCGCGCAAGCATCGCCCGCTCAATATGATTTCATGCAGATTCAAGTGCCGCAAGAAGAGTCAGCCATCATGCAAGAGCAGGCCGAGCAGGTAACACCTCCCGAAGAACCTCAACCCACTCCTGTACCCGAAGAACCGGAGCAAAAGAAAAAAATGCGCAAGCCCTGGATTAAGCGTTTTGATGCCTACATCATGAAGAAGTTTCTGGGCACATTTTTCTTCATTATCTTGCTGCTGCTGGCCATCATTATCATGTTCGATATCAACGAGAAACTTGATGCTATGCTGGCAGCGCCGCTCAAGGAGACGGTTTTTAAGTATTTCTTGAACTTCCTGCCTTACTTCATGAACCAGTTTGCGCCGCTGTTTGTATTCATCACGGTAATTTACTTCACGTCGAAGATGGCCGACCACAGTGAGATTATAGCCATTCTGTCAAGCGGCATCAGCTTCAAGCGGTTGACCGTGCCTTATTTGGTCTCGGCAACAATTATAGCGCTAATCACGCTCATCCTTGCCTTGTATATCATTCCTCCGGCCAATGTGAAGCGCATTGAATACACCAATCAGTGGGTCAAGAACAAGCGCGTGGACTATGGCGACAACATCCAGCTGCAAATCAAGCCCGGAGTCATGGTCTACATGGCGCGTTATGACAATATCACCAAGCACGGTTCACGCATCTCAATCGACGAGTTCAAGGGGAACGACCTGAAGTCGCGTATCACAGCGGCCGATGCCAACTATGACACATTGGGTCGCTGGAAATTGGTCAACTACGAGATTAGACGCTTTGACGGGGTGAAGGAGACGCTGAGTAAGGGCACAAGCATGGATACCCTGCTTGATTTCACACCGCGCGACTTCCTGATTGCCAAGAACGACCAGGAGATGCTCACTTCGCCTGAGTTGCGACACTATATACAGGACCAGAAACGGCGCGGCGTGGCCAATATTCAGCAGTTTGAAATTGAGTATGAAAAACGATTTGCCATGACTGCCGCAGCATTTATCCTCACCATTATTGGCTTGTCGCTATCATCACGCAAGGTGCGAGGCGGCATGGGAGTGAACATAGGTATCGGTCTGCTGCTTAGTTTTTCGTATATTCTGTTTATGACGGTGACCCAGACGTTTGCTGTTAGCGGCTATACATCACCGCGTGTGGCCATGTGGATACCGAATATCCTTTACCTCATTATCGCCATCTTCCTCTATCGCAAGGCATCGAGATAGTTGTCAGTTGACAGTTGTCAGATGTCAGTTATCAGTTATCAGTTTTCAGTTATCAGTTTTCAGTTGATAGTTGTCAGTTTTCGGTTGATAGTTGTCAGTTTTCATGTTCACCGGATTAAGCCGTTGCTTAATTACTGTGTGTTATTGCCCTCGCTCAACCTCCCTCGTTCATCTATCTTTGTCACAACCTTCGCTCTTTGACACCACGAGAAAAAGAACAAGGGTGTGGCAGATTGTGTCACACCCTCGTCATTCGAAGAATATAGTTATGGTATTACAACTTTCTAAAAATTTGGTATTACAACTAACTATATAGTTGTGGCCGTTTCAATCAGTTGTTGGCCTGGAGCATTTCGTGCATGTTGAGGGCTGCGCGGCGTCCGTCGCCCATGGCGAGAATCACTGTTGCACCACCACGCACGATGTCGCCACCGGCGTAGAGGTCGGTCACATTCGACTGCATGGTCTCCTCGTTGACGACGATGGTGTTGCGCTTGCTTACCTCAAGGCCCTGGATAGAGCGGGGTACGAGCTGGTTGGGCGATACGCCCACTGCTACGATAACGAGGTCAACGGGAATCTCCTCGATAGCACCCTCGACGGGCACAGGTTTACGGCGGCCTGAAGCGTCGGGTTCGCCGAGTTCCATGCGCTGCACGCGCATAGCCTTGACGCGGCCCTTGTCGTCACCGATATACTCGATGGGGTTGTGGAGGGTCATGAACTCAATGCCTTCTTCCTTGGCATGGCCCACCTCTTCGAGGCGTGCGGGCATCTCTTCCTCGCTACGGCGGTAGACGAGGATGACGCGTTCGGCACCCATGCGCTTGGCAGTGCGGGTCGAGTCCATAGCGGTGTTACCGCCACCAACCACAGCAATGGTCTTGCCGTTGAGTACGGGGGTGTCGCCACCACGGCCGGCGCCCATGAGATTGATGCGGGTGAGGTATTCGTTACTCGACATCACGCCGTTAAGGTTCTCACCGGGAATGTCCATGAAGCGGGGGAAACCTGCGCCAGAGCCGACGAAGACGCCCTTGAAGCCCATTTCGTGGAGGTCATCGTAGGTAATGGTCTTGCCCACGAGGCAGTCTTTTACAAATTCAACGCCCATCTTGCGCAGACCGTCAATCTCGAAGTCGACGATGGCGTTGGGCAGACGGAATTCGGGGATACCATACTTGAGCACGCCGCCAATCTCGTGGAGCGCTTCAAAAACGGTAACATCGTAGCCGCGCTTGATCATATCGCCGGCAAAAGAGAGCCCTGAAGGACCACTGCCGATGACGGCCACCTTGATGCCGTTCTTGGGAGCCACTTGAGGAGCCGGCATGCTGTCGGCATTGTTGCGCTGCCAGTCGGCGGCAAAGCGCTCGAGGTAACCGATGGCCACTGCGGGGTGCTTCATCTTGAGGTGGATGCACTTGCTCTCGCACTGCTTCTCCTGCGGGCATACGCGACCGCAGACGGCGGGCAGCGAACTGGTTTCCTTGAGGGTAGCGGCAGCCTCGGCAAAGTTGCCACGCTCAATATTCTTGATGAATTTAGGAATGTTGATGTTGACGGGGCAGCCGGTGACACACTGCGGGTTGGCACAGTCGAGGCATCGGGTGGCCTCACGCATGGCCTGTTCGGCGCTGATGCCCTGGTTCACCTCTTCGTTGCAAGTAATGCGATAGGCGGGATCGAGTTGAGGCATCTCAACGCGCTCAATCGTAGTGCGCTCCTTAGGAGTCTTGCTATTGCGCAGTTCCACGCGCCACTGCTCATTGCGAGCAGCATTGATATCGTTGTTTTCCATTTCGATAGTTCAATTAAATGATGAATAAATTAGAAGAGTGTTATTGCGCACCACGCAGACGCATCATGAGTTCGTCGAAGTCGATCTGGTGAGCATCAAATTCGGGACCCTCAACGCACACGAAGCGAGTCTTTCCACCCACGGTGACACGGCAAGCACCACACATACCGGTGCCGTCGACCATGATGGCGTTGAGCGAAGCCTCGGTGGGCACGTTGTATTCTTTAGTGAGTTTGGCAACAAACTTCATCATGATGGCGGGACCGATGGTAACGCAGTAGTCCACCTTTTCGCGCTTGATGACTTCCTCGACACCTGCGGTAACAAGGCCTTGCTTGCCGTAGCTGCCATCGTCGGTCATGATGATGACGTCGTCGCTTGAGGCGCGTACTTCATCTTCAAGGATGATGAGATCCTTGCTGCGACCGGCCAACACGCTCACCACGCGGTTGCCGGCAGCTTTCATGGCACGGATGATGGGGAGCAGAGGGGCAACGCCCACACCACCGCCACAGCACAGCACGGTGCCGTAGTTCTCAATGTGAGTTGCTTGTCCCAGAGGACCTACCACATCGTTGAGTGCATCGCCGGGGTTGAGGGCGCAAATCTTCTTGGTAGAGTCGCCTACGGCTTGAATTACTAAGGTTATAGTGCCGGCAACGGGATCGCTATCGGCAATGGTGAGGGGAATGCGTTCGCCCTTGTCACCACAACGGACAATCACAAAGTGGCCAGCACGCCGAGCCTTAGCGATGAGGGGCGCTTCAACCACCAGTTTCGTGACTTTCTCAGAAAATTGTTCTTTCGAAACGATTTTGTTCATGTTAATATGAGTGAATTAGTTAATTAAGTGTCGTTTAGTTAAACCGGGTGCAAAGTTACTACTTTTTGGGATAATACCACCTTATTTTATAAAAAAGATTGGACTTGAGCTGTGGTTTTTTAGATGTTGTGTTCTGTAATGGTGCATTACTGTATGCGCGTGATTTTTGCCCCAATGGCATTGAGTCGGCTATCGATCGAGGAGTAACCGCGGTCAATCTGCTCAACATGCCCAATGCGGCTTACGCCATCGGCACTCATGGCGGCAATGAGCATGGCGATGCCTGCACGAATGTCGGGCGACACCATGTTATTGGCACGCAAGTGGATGCGGTGGTCATGACCGATGACGACAGCCCGGTGTGGGTCGCAAAGGATGATTTGAGCTCCCATATCAATGAGTTTGTCGACAAAGAAGAGTCGACTCTCGAACATCTTCTGGTGAATGAGAATGCTGCCCTTGGCCTGAGTGGCAACAACGAGCAAGACGCTGAGGAGGTCGGGTGTGAGTCCAGGCCAGATGGCATCGGCAAGAGTGAGAATGGAGCCGTCCATGAACGACTCGATTTCGTAGTGATCTTGACGAGGTATGAACATGTCGTCGTTCCGCTTTTCGAGCTGCAAACCAAGGCGGCGGAAACTGTCGGGAATAATACCGAGATTGTTCCACGACACATTTTTGATAGTGAGTTCGCTACCGGTCATGGCTGCCATGCCAATGAAACTGCCCACCTCGATCATGTCGGGGAGAATGCCGTGGTGTGCACCATGCAGGCTATCGACTCCCTCGATGGTGAGGAGGTTGGATGCGATGCCCGAAATGTGTGCCCCCATGCTGTTGAGCAACCTGCACAGTTGCTGGACATAGGGTTCGCAGGCGGCGTTGTAGATGGTGGTGGTGCCTCGTGCCATGACGGCCGCCATGATGATGTTGGCTGTGCCGGTTACCGAAGCCTCGTCAAGGAGCATATAGGTGCCCACGAGGCGATCTTTTGCCTGGAATCTGTAGGCTTTCAAATCTCTATCGAAGGTGAAAGTGGCACCTAAATTGCTAAGCCCGCGGAAGTGTGTGTCGAGTCTGCGCCGCCCGATTTTGTCGCCGCCAGGGTTGGCATAGAGTATCGAGCCGAGCCGTGTGAGCAATGGTGCTATGAGCATGACTGAGCCGCGCAACTTGTTGCACTGGTCCATGAAATTCTTGCTCTGCAGAAAATGGGCATCGATATGCTCGGCCTTGAAACTATAGCAATGTTCGCTTAGACGAGAAACTTTGACACCCATGTCAGAGAGCAGATGGATGAGGTTGTTCACGTCGAGAATATCGGGTATGTTGTCAATGACGACTTCGTCGGTGGTGAGTAGTGTGGCGCAAATCACTTGCAGCGCCTCGTTCTTTGCTCCTTGAGGTGTGATTTCGCCATGTAGTGGGTGGTTTCCCTCAACTAAAAAAGATGCCATGTTGGTTGTTTTTGATGGTTTAGATATAATTGACTTCGGGGTTCAGTGTGATGTTAAACTTGTTATAGACACATTGCTTTACATAGTCGGCAAGAGCGATGATGTCGGAGGGCTTGGCGTTGTGCTTGTTGACCAAAATCAGCGGCTGGCGTTCATAGACAGCAGCTCCGCCGAGTTCTTTGCCTTTCAGTCCGCATTGCTCAATGAGCCATGCAGCAGGAATCTTGACGGAGTCTTCATTGATGACATAATGAGGAACTGTGGGATAGGAGAGAGCAATGTGCTGATAGACCTCGACAGGCACAACGGGATTCTTGAAAAAGCTGCCGGCACTGCCAAGGTCTTGGGGTTCGGGCAGTTTTGAACGACGAATGGCGATGACAGCGTCGCGTATGACCTGAGGCGAAGGATTGGTTGCAGATGACTGCAAATCTTGCAATTGTCCATAGTCAAGGTGGCACACAGGGACGGAAGATAGGCGAAAGACAACCGCCGTGACAATGTATTGCCCTTGCAGTTGATTCTTGAAAATGCTGTCGCGATAGCCATACAGGCACTCTGATGCCTGGAATACGCGAGGCTTTCCGGTCGAAATTTCGATGGTTTCAACCTTGTGGACGATGGATTCGACCTCAACCCCATAGGCACCGATGTTCTGGATTGCTGCAGCACCCACCTCACCCGGAATGTGCGAGAGGTTCTCGGGACCATAAAAGCCATTGCGAGCCATTGCGTCACAAAAGTCGTCCCAGACGACGCCAGCCCCTACGCGGACCATTACTTCGTCTTGATCATGGGAGAGGATGTCAAGAAATTTGATGTTTGAATGCAAGATTGTTCCCTTGAAATCTTTTGTGAAGAGCAGGTTGCTTCCATGACCGATGTGCAAAATGCGTTGTTTGTCATTGCGGATGTCGGCAAGAACCGAGATGAGTTCGTCGACAGTATCATAAGTGATGAAGCGTTCGGCTTTGACATCAAGTCCGAAGGTGTTGTGGTGGCGCAGAGAGTGATTGTGACAGATAGTTAAAGGCATAGGCTTAACATTCAAGTGTTCTTCAAGTTGACCATTGTATCGTCCATAAAGGTCAACAAAGGTACACATTTTTTTCACAGAAAGCAAGATGTGCCAATTAAGTGTTCGCATACGGAGCGACTTAATTGGCCAAAATTGCGACGAGATCGTCGTAGGGGGGATTAAATGTCGTGACCCGTGTAGAGTTGATAGTACTTGCCTTTAAGAGCCAGGAGCTCGTCGTGACTGCCTTGTTCAATGATGCGTCCGTGGTCAAGCACGATGATGCAATCGGCATTTCGCACAGTCGAGAGGCGATGTGCTATGACAAAGGTGGTTCGCCCTTTCATGAGCGAGTCCATACCTTGCTGCACCATTCGCTCGGTTCGTGCATCGATTGACGAGGTTGCCTCATCGAGGATGAGTACGGGGGGATCGGCCACAGCGGCACGGGCAATGGCAAGCAGTTGTCGCTCACCTTGACTCAAATTGCTGCCACTGCCGGTGAGCACAGTGTGGTAGCCGTTGCTCAGACGGCGAATGAAGTTGTCGGCATGAACCAGTTTGGCGGCTTCGATACAATCTTGGTCGGAGGCATCAAGTCGGCCGTAGCGTATGTTGTCCATCACAGTGCCGGTGAACAAATGAGTCTCTTGCAGCACCATGCCCAGCGAGCGACGCAAATGATCTTTCTTGATATCGTTCACATTAATACCGTCGTAAGTGATTTTGCCGTCTTGGATGTCATAGAAGCGGTTGATGAGGTTGGTGATGGTTGTCTTTCCGGCACCGGTGCCGCCCACAAAGGCAATCTTCTGGTCGGGCATGGCATGGATAACAATGTCAAAAAGGACTTGCTTGTCGGGATTGTAGCCGAAGTCAACCATATTGAACTCCACACCGCCTTCGAGTTTTGTGAGACTGGCGTTGCCTTTTGAGTCAATAGACCGCCATGCCCACAAACCGGTTCGATGCATACTGGGCACGATGTTGCCCGCAGTGTCGTACATAGCATTGACGAGTTGCACGTCGCCCTTGTCGGTCTCCGGTTCCTGATCAAGCAGGTCAAAGATGCGCTCGGCACCGGCACTGGCGGTGATAATGCTGTTGATTTGTTGGCTGACGTGCGAAATGGGCTGTGTGAAGCTCTTGTTCAGTGTCAGGAACGCGACGATAGTGCCAATGCTGAGGTCGATGCTTGTAGTCAAGGCAATGGTTGCACCCACTACGGCAATGAGCACATAGCCCAGATTGCCCAGGTTGCCGTTGACCGGCATGACGATGTTGGCAATGCGGTTAGCCTGATAGGCATTGTCACGAAGATTTTCGTTAAGTTTCTCGAATTGCTCAATGGCTTCGTCTTCATGACAGAAGACTTTGACTACCTTTTGTCCTTCGACCATCTCTTCAATGAATCCGTTGACATCGGCCAAGGCACGTTGTTGCTGGACAAAGTGCTTGCGGGAGCGTTTGCTCAGTTTAGTGGTTGCGAAAGCCATGACCACAGCCATGACGATGGACACGCAAGTGAGAGGAATGCTCAACACAATCATGCTACACAAGGTGACACAGATGGTAATCACCGAGTTGAATGCCTGTGGTAGGCTACTGCTGATCATCTGGCGAAGGGTGTCGACATCGTTGGTGTAAGCCGACATGATGTTGCCGTGAGGATGGTTGTCGAAGTATCGAATGGGCAGAGACTCCATGTGTGAGAACATGGCATTGCGAAGCCTGAGCATGGTTCCCTGACTCACGTTAATCATGATGCGGTTATAAGCATAGGAACACAATGCACCAAATCCCAAGATGATGCCTAAAATAAATAGGGTTTGTGCCAGTGACGAGTACTCAGGGTTATCTGTTTGGGTCAGCGGAACCACATAATCATCGATAAGTGTGCGTGTGAACAGGTTTGACACAAGAGTGGTCACTGAAGTAATGAGAATGCACACTGCCACTGCGGCAAACGAGAACTTATAGTTGCGTAGCACAAACTTGAGTAGTCGAAGCAACGTGTCCTTCTTGTTAGTGGCACTCTCCACGCGCTGGTTGCGCATACCGCCACGCATATTGTTTTCAAAACCGCCTCTCATTGTGTCACCTCCTTTCCACTGCCATCGGTAGGCTGCAAATTCGTGGTTTCTTGGGGTTTATCGAAGTCGCCACCATCGTCATTTTGTAGCGTGAAAATCTCGCGGTAAATGGGATTGTGTTCAAGCAGACGTTCGTGCGTATCGAATCCGCTCACTTGACCGTTGTTCATCACGATGATGCGATCACAATCCTGAACGCTACTGATGCGTTGGGAGATGATGAGTTTGGTGGTTTGGGGAATTTCGGTGGCAAAAGCCTTGCGAATCTTGGCATCGGTGGCATTGTCGCAAGCGCTGGTTGAGTCGTCGAGCACCAGCACTTTTGGACTCTTGAGCAAGGCCCGGGCGATGCACAGACGTTGTTTTTGCCCACCACTCACATTAGTGCCGCCTTGTTCTATCTTGGTGTCATAGCCATCGGGCATCTGGTCAATAAACTCATCGGCACACGCCCAACGACAAGCTTGCTTGCACTGCTCAAGTGTGGCATCGGGATTTCCCCAGCGCAGGTTGTCGAGAATCGTGCCGGAGAAGAGCACATTCTTCTGTAAGACGACCGCCACGTTGTTGCGCAGGGTTTCCAGATCGTATGTCCTCACGTCGCGGCCACCAATGAGGACTTGCCCTTTCGACACATCGTACAGGCGGCTCACCAGGTTGACAAACGAAGACTTACCGCTACCTGTGCCGCCAATGATGCCAATGGTTTCACCGCTGTGAATGTGAAGGTCAATGTCATTGAGCGCATACTCACCGCTACCACCTTTATAGGCAAAACTCACATGGTTGAAATCGATACTGCCGTCGGTCACTTGCATTACAGGGTTCTCAGGGTTGACAATGTCGGGAATCTCGTTGATGACCTCAGTAACGCGCTTGCCACTGGCGGCACTCATGGTGAGCATGACGAAGATCATGCTGAGCATCATGAGCGACATCAAGATGCTCATGACGTAGGTGAACAGAGAAGTCAGTTCGCCCGTGGTCAATGTGCTGTCGACGATGAAATGAGCACCAAACCACGACAAAGCAATGATGCAACCATACATCACCATATTCATGACCGGATGGTTCAGCGCCATGAGGCTCTCGGCCTTGACATAGAGTTTGTAAAGTCCCTCGGCGGCTTTGTTAAACTTGCGTTTCTCGTGATCTTCACGCACAAAAGCCTTGACTACACGAATTCCGCTGATGTTCTCCTGCACGCTCGCGTTGAGGGTGTCGTATTGTTTGAATACTTGGGTGAATATTTTTGATACCTTTTTAATAACGACAAAAAGCACCGTAGACAAGATAACCAAAGCCACGACAAAGATGATGCTCATGCGAATGTCGATGACAAAACACATGAAGATGCTGAAAATCATGCGAAATGGGGCGCGAACGGTGACGCGCAGCAGTTGCTGAAAGGCGTTTTGAAGATTACTGACATCGGTTGTCATGCGGGTGACCAATCCCGATGTGCTATACTTGTCAATGTCGCTGAAGGCGAAGCGCTGAATGTTGCGATACATGGCAATGCGCAGATTAGCGGCAAAGCCTGAAGAGGCATAGGATGCGTACTGTCCCGCTTTGATACCGAAATACAGGCTCAAGGCAGCCATGAGCAGCATGACCAGTCCGTAGAAGTAGATTTGCTTCATTTGCCCGGCCATGATGCCCTCATCAATGAGTTTAGCAGTGACGTAGGGAATGAGCACATCCATCACCACCTCGGCCGATGTGAAAAGCGGCGTGAGCAGCGATGCTTTCTTGTACTGTTTAATTTGATTGTAGAGTGTTTTTATCATTGAAATAATGTGGATTTAGAATGGATAGCCAATGGCCAAATGAAAGGCAAGTGAATCTTTGAACTTGGGGATGTTAAAGTAGCCTTTTTTGCCGGTATCATAGGGTAGATGGAGGCCAATGCCGAGGTCGGCACGGACAACCAGCATACTGATGTCAAGACGCACGCCCAAGCCGGTACCCACAGCGAGTTCCTTGAAGAAGTTCTTGAACTTGAATTTGCCGCCTTCACGGTATTCATCTTCTTTGAGTAGCCAAATGTTGCCGGCATCAACGAAAACGGCCCCTTTTAAAATGCTGATGATGGGGAATCGCAATTCGAAGTTGGTTTCAAATTTAAAGTCACCTACTTGGTCGTAATAGGCTATTATGTTTTTGAGTTTCTCCCAGTCTTTATATATCAATGGATTGTAACTGCCCGGGCCGACTGTGCGCACGGTGAAAGCTCTGATGGAGTTAGCACCACCAATGTAGAATTGCTCGCGATAGGGCAATTCGTCCATATTGCCATAAGCATAGGCAGCACCTAAAAATAGTCTTGATGCCAGACAGAAGTCATTGCTGAAGTAGTGTTTCCAGACTAATTGTGTTTGTGCCTTTACGAACTGAGAGAAGGTGGTATTGAACATGAGTTTCTCGTCATGCTTACCGGCCAATGCCCAAATCCCGGCAAACACATTGCCCGCCTCAATGACAGTGGCTGTCCAGTTAAGTGCATCGTTCCCCCACTGGTTGTCGTAAGTGTAAGTGTAACGCATTTCAGGGATAAACATGTCTTTGAAACTCTGGGCCAGAGCGGGGTTGAAAAACAGGGTAGAGTCAAAGGCCGTTGTGGTATTGAGAAGTTCGCTATAGGTGAGTTTGAATGGGGTGAAGCTGTGCATTGAGTGGCGGTTGGTGTGCCATTCCCAAGTGAAACTGCCACCAGCCTGAACCATTTTGAAGAACCCCGGGCGATTCATAATGTTACCATGCAATGAAATGCGAGTCCAGTTTTGGAAACGTCTTGATCTATCAACAAATCTCGGTGCCAAAAGTCTGGGGAAAGCGAGCTCAATATTGGCTCCAAACTCGTAGGAATTGAGGTCTTTGTCATTGTAAGTACTACCTTTACCGGTTTGCCATTCGTAGGACATGGTGAGGTCGCCCGTAAGTCGTTCTCCGCCACCGAAGAGGTTCTTATGAGAAAGCGAGAGATTGAGTCCCGGGCCAATGAAACTGTTAGATTTAGAAACACCTTGCACTTCAATTTTAGCTTCAATGGGTTTGTCGAGCATTGTGAAGATGTTGAGGTTCATCAGTCCGTCACCGGAGGGAGTAATGGAGTCAGGAACAGGCTCAACTTGCATATCAATGTTACTGAAGATGCCTGTACGCGAGAGCATGTATTGAGTTCTGTCCATGTTGCCGACCCTGAATGGCCGTCCTTTTCGCACCACAAGATTGTCATGAATAACGCTATTACGCACATGAACAGGCTCCATTCTAATGATGTCGGCCTTCTCAAGTCTGACGGTGTCAGGTTTACCGCCTAAATCATGATTGTCGACCACGACTGTGACATTGTTCATCAAATATCTCGTGCGGGCGGAGTTGGGAATATTGGCGTTCTCAACAAGTTGCATGTGAATGACACCGGGAGTTGTTACACTATCAGCAAGATACTCCAAATACTCGGGCATATAATAGTAGTAGCCCCGATTTCGCAAAGTGTTGGTAATGTCAATTCTGACTTGATTAAGAGAATCCAAACAATATCGGTTGCCTGTTTTGAAATAAGTATTGGCACGCGCGCAAGAATCAATGATGGATGCCATTGGATTGTCTTTTTCAAGATACTTGATGTCTCCAAAGACATAAGGTTCATTAACCCTTACATTGTAGGTGATGCTTGCTTTTTTGGGGTTTTTCTTGTTGTAGTTGAGTTCGTAGTTGGCCGATGAAGTAAAGTAGCCATTGTTTCGCAGCAAAGTGTTAATCATTTCAACACGGGTTTGAGGGCGAACGCGGCTAATGAGTACCGGCTGCGCGACGAGATGCTTGTAAAGCCACCCCTTCAGACCCTTCGCATTCGGGTCCCAATGGTTGTAGACCCACAATCCAATGGGGAATGGTGTGCGGTAATAAGGGGAGTAAAGGGGATTGTTAGGCTTTACATTGATAACGTCAAAAATCTGATCTTTGACATCGGAGTTAATTTTCACGCTATCTTGCACATAATTCAGTTTTTTCACGCCAGTGTACAGAACATCTCCTTCTTCAAGGCGTGAAGTCGTTGAACAAGCCCAAGTAGCCAAGAGCGTGAGCGCAAGTAACAGTTTGGTAATATGATTAAAAAGTGGTTTCATTGCTTTTTAGAGGATATAGTTGAGTCAAGAGGGGTCTCTTTTTGAGGGTTAATGGTGTCGTTGTCCACATCTTGAACCGGAGGCATGATGATTGCCTTTTGAGGAGACTTGCGGAAGAGGTCAAGAATAGATGCGAGTTTACGCTTCATAACGAAGCCAACACCGGTCTTTGAGATTTCGCCTTCAATGATACTCTCAATGCCACGGCGGTGGAAGAGTCGCAGGAACATATTCCCATTATTGTTGAGATAATATTCAACTGAAAGATCGTTAATCAGGTTGTTGCTCACACTGTTCTCTCGGCTCTCATTGGTGTTAATGGCACCACCGACAACCACCTTGAAGCGGTCATTGAAGAGTGTTTTCGAAAGCCTATAGGAATAACTGGTTTCAGTAGAGGTCTTACCATCCTTGCTGATGGCATTGAATTCATTGATTCCAAAAGTGACGTCAAGCCCTAAGTTGCTGAGTTTAGAAGAAGCCCATCCGTTAAGTTGCGACTGCAGGAACGAGTAGAGTGCAGCGTTGGTTGTGAGGTTAAGTTGCGGATTGGTGTTCAAACCCGAATAGGTGTTGTAGAGCAGCATATTGATAGCCGTGTTTGAACGTTGGGTTTCACTCATTGACTGAATCTCGTTCTGAACATTCATGTCATTCTCAGCGCTAATGTCGAAGGTGAGGTCCATGTTGTTGAGCGTGTTGCCTATTTTGGCAGTAATAAGGAAATCAACCACATGCGACGACCCATCTTCTTGCGAGACGCTCGCTTTTGCTTTTTGGGTGCCGGACACGTTGAGTTGCGGATTAAGAACGTCGCCTGTCCAAACAACAGTGCTGCCGCTGAGGATGTCGAAGTTTTTCTGCGCGATGACCGGTGGCGTGTATCGGACGTTGCCTTCCTCAATGTGGTAGGTACCTACCATATTGTCCTTGCCGGCAAAGTCGACGGAGTATTTCAGGCGGCCATTGCCGTTGAAAGTCACGCGGTCCTTGCCGTCGGTAGTTAGATATGCGCCCAACTTAGCCCCGTCTTGAATATCAATATTAAGTTGCAGGTTAGACGAGGAAGTGTTGGCGAGCGTTTTAAGATTGCTGAGTGACTCTGTAGAGTCATTGGGGTTAATAAATTTAACCATATTCTCGTCAACACTATTAGTTGTCGGCATTATGCTTTCTTGAATCACATAAGTGAGGTTGGAAGTGGGCAGAACGTTAACGTTTGCCCTAATGCTCATGTTACCATCCACTGACTTAACAGTAGCATTGAGGTCGGCAAATCCTTTGCCAAAGACCTCGGAGTAGCGTTTTTGCTCACTGCCCACTACTTGCACATTGTTGCCGGCCAGTTTCAGGTCCATGTTCATGGAGTTGATATCAATGGTGCCATCGAGGTTGATGGGTTGATTGTTTAATCCCCAAAGTTTGAAATTCTTGAAAGGAATCACGCCATTGTTGAAAGGAATGCGTTGAGAGTCAAGTCGCAATGAGCAACCATATCTCGGCAGTGAGACAAATGCTGAGTCACCTTGCACATAGCCGTTGATGCGCGGTTTGTCAGTAGTTCCCTTCACTTCAAGGTTGGCATTGGCAAATCCCTTAAGAGAAATGATGTGTCCGGGAATGAAAGCCGATACTTTTGAGAGCGGGAAACGTTGTAACTCAACGTTCAAGTTCAGCGGATCGGACTTTGTTTCATCGTTGAGCGACCCGCTAACAACGGCCACTTGTTCGCCATCGCTTTCAATGGTGGCATCCAAGTGCGTACTGGCTGTTGACGGGTCAACTGAGAAGTTGGAATTCAGTTTAAGATTACCTTCTTTATGGTGATTGTAGACCAAGTCATCAACCGAAATCACCCCACCACCTTCAATGTTGTGGCCGTCAAATGCCACTTTCATATCGGCATTCAAAGTACCTTCGACAGCCGGAGTATATGGAGACTCTTTGATCCAATCTTCAAGTTTCATATTGTTGATGTTGAGCAGGATGTTTTCAACATAGGGGTTGTCGGTTGGCTCGGTGCGAAGCGCCAGTGAACTGTTGCCGTTGCTCAAGTTGAGGTCGGCTTCAAGCTTATTGGTGTTGTAATTGAATTTCACGAAGTTGTCCTTGTTCAGCGTCCAATCGCGGTAACCGATGACGGGATTCTCCGGGAATAGGCGTGCATTAATCACTTGATCTTCAAGCGTGGCATTGACACCCAATCGGTAGCCGGTCTCATTCTGAATATTCTTCTGCTCAATGAGGAAATCGACAGTAGACCCCACAGCACCACCATGAATGTCAACTTGCGCAAACTCGTCCATCGTTCCGGGCCTGTTTCCCATGTGGGTATCGAATGTGAGGAATCGTCCTTTTTGTGTAGCATCAAAGGCGAGGGTGTCAATGAGCGTGGTGCCGATTGACAAACCATGCACATCGGCATCAACAAAGATGGTGCTGTCGTTCTTAGCTCGTAAGGTGATATCGCGGAAGTCAACGTCATAACGCTGTAAATATCGTGGTATGATGCCGTTCACGCCCATTTTCACTTCCATATTGAATTTAGGCAACTTCTCTTGTAGAGTATTCACGTTAAGGTTTCGGTCTTCAATCTGTTTTTTGGCTTCTTTAGCCGTGCTGTTGAGCGAAGCCATGAAATTTTCAAGACTACCGTTTTGTGATTCGAAACGCAAGTGAGTGTCTTCGTCATCAATGGTTGCTTTTACATGGCCTCCATGTGCCGACAGAGACATCGATGCGTTTTGCGATACTATCTCATTGCCGTCAAGATTCCACCGTAGGTTATTCATGTTGACAATGGCATCACCTTCTTTTGTTCTGGCATTGTAATCAAGGCTCAAGTCAATGTCGCCGGTACCGCCCATTGGAGAATCAGACAGTCCAAGGGCCTTAAGGTCTACGTTGGCAATGTTGCCTTTCATGTCCATTACATAATGGTCGTTATTGATGGAGCCGTTTGCGGTAAGGTTGACCTTGTAGTTGGGGTTGTTGGACCGAACATGGCCACTCACATTGCCCCCGCTCATGTCAACGGCCGCTGTGATATCGCTGTAACGTTGCTTGTTGTAGACGACATTCTTTAAGTCGACATCGGCAGAGACATTGGCTTTCCCTTTCAGGAAGTCGAACCCATTGCCTGTGGCTTTCACGTGAGCGGTGAGATTCTCGGCGGGAATTGTGGGAAGAATAGCCTTAACAGGGAAGTTGTTGAATGTGGCATCGACATTGTACTGCTCTTTCTTGCCATTGAAACTGCCACTGCCCACAAGTTCACCGCCCGCCATTTTCATGGCAATATTGCCGGCATAGTTGTCGGCGCCGAATTTGACTTTACCTTTAGCCTGCATGGGTGGCAGGTTCACTTGCTTGGCCGTCGCCTTGTCGAGCAGTGTGGGCTTGATGAAGTCAATGTTCTGGAAATTGGCATCAAAGGCGACATCGCCGCTCAAGTTTTTAGCATCGAGCACATTGTAAAGATCGCCGCTCACATTGGCATGTGCATAACGTGGCACATTAGCATCAAATTCCTTGATTTTGACATGACGCGGATTGCCGTTCAAATCGGCTTTGAGCGTAATGGGATTATATTGCGGAACGCCTTTAAGCGTTTGTCGCATCTCGGGGTAGAGCGTGGTGAGGTCTTGAATGGCGAGTTTTGAATCGGTCTTGACATTAAAATTGCCATTGTGCCCATCGGCAAGAATGGCGTTGTCGATGTGAGCGTCAAGATTCAAATCGCTATGCATGGTCTTAAGCCGGAGTCCTGTAACATCCATCTTCTCATCGTTCATAGCAAACTTGCCTTTTGTCTCCTTGATTTCAAAACCGCATCGCTCTTTAGCCCGCAAAGTGTCAATATCAAATGAGATGCTTGAACCGTAGTTGCTGAAGTTTGAGATTGCTATATTGGCATCTTTCACTTCTAAGAAGTCGGTATTCAAACCTTGCCCCGGTGTTTTAGCACGGAGTCCGTCGCGTTGCATGAGTTCAGGAACAAAGTCACGCAAGCCATATACGGCATGAGAGTTTGTGAGTCTGATGCTATCGGCTTGAATGCTCCAGGTGGCTGTGTCACCGGGCAACGTGTCAGGAGGAACCGGATATTTCTCAAGATAGCGTTTACTGTCACGCTCATTCATTGTGAAGTATTTGCAATCGGCACTGTCCACACTCAATGAACGAGCCGTGATGGTGTGCTTCTCCATGTCAACCAAACCGTTGCTCAAGTGTGCAGTGCCCACATGACACTTCATGTCGTCAATGCCGGGTCGCATTTGCATTGCATAGTCAATGTCTTTGAGCGTCAGTTGCAATGCATTGATGCGCCATGGGGTGGACTCGGTGGTGTCAGGCTCTTGAATTTTCTTGTGGGGGAAGGAGAGCAGTTCAACCTTGCCGCCAGTTAGCTCGCCGTTCAGCAGGTTCACTTCGTGATGTTTAAGATCAACATCGGCACCTTGCAACAAAATGTGCTTGACATCGGCCGTGAATATGCTCGATGAGTCCTTGCTAACGGTGTGAATATAGCCATTTGTGAGCCTGGTTTCACCGATTTTTACATTCAGGTCAAGCAAAGGCTTGAACTCTACACCGGCGGTTAAGTTCTCGGCGCGGAGCATTGTGTCTTTGTGCTCGTCAAGTATGAGCACACCATCCACGCTCAGGTCGAGCGGGAACTTGATGAGAATGCGGTCAATGCTGATGTCAAGACCCGTCTTTTTTGACGCATACTCGCATGCATAGTCTTTCACGACATTCTGAACCCAGGGAATATAAAGCGTGAAAGGCAAAAGAATAAGCAAAAGCAATAACACGCCAAGCGTCTTTAATGTGCGCCGCAATATCTTGTTTTTAATCCAATGTTTCTTCTCAGTACTCATTGAATGAATAAATGTGATTTCAATTTAAACCACAAAACTAATAAATATATTTAAATTATATCTTAAAAATTGATTAAAATTCTATGAAAAATAAATTTTGTATATTTTTACGTTATGATACCATTGAGATTTTTTGTGAAAAATATATTTTGATTATTTTTGCACAAAATTTTCAAAACACTGTCGTACTCATGACAAAGAAAAAGTCAAAAAAGAACGGGCTGAAAGCTAAAGTAGCTGTTATTGTCACGGCTATAGCGTCAGTTGCTGTAATAGCGTGTCTGCTTCATCTTTGTTATCATTCAAAGGGTGACAAAGACTTATGGACCAAGGGTAAGGAAAAGGAATTTTACCTCAATGATTATAACGACGCTCACTTGCGTGCAGCCACAAAGCATGGCATTGAACCTATCGCCAATCGTGAAGGTGTGGATTTTGATGCCATTCCCCAGTTGGAAAAGATTCAGGACTGTGACCTGTATGCCGTTGATAATTTAACGCATTCGGTACCTTATCTCACTCACAATGCCCGGTTGCTGCTGGAGCGCATTGGTCAAGATTTTCAAGATTCGCTGGCTGCGCGTGGTGCGATGAAGTACAAGGTGATAGTCACCTCTTGCCTGCGCACATTGAGTGACGTGGAGAAGTTGCAGACGGTGAACGAGAATGCCTCGCCACGTTCTGCACATTGTTATGCTACCACCTTTGACCTCGCTCACGCTCGCTATGTGAGTGTGTCAAGCAATGGCAAGCCCATTAGCTATGCCGAAATGAAAACAGTGTTGGGTAATGTGCTGAAGGAACTGCGCAAGCGTCGTTGGTGCTATGCCCTGATTGAGGAGCGCCAGAGCTGCTATCACATCACGTCGCGCCGTTAGTCTGTCTCTGGTTTGGGAACAGATGGCTTCACAAGCAAAGCGCTCATTTCGTAGAGCAGATAAAGCGGCAGGAATACGATGGTGAGCGTGAATGGGTCGCCCGTGGGAGTGATGACGGCAGCAAGAATGAGCAGGATAACGATGGCATGTTTCCTGTATTTTTTGAAGAATTGCCGGTGAATAACTCCTAATTTACCCAGTAGCCAAGAGAGTAGCGGCAATTCGAAAACAATGCCCAAAATAAAGATGAGCAACAAGAACGTGTCCATGTAGCTGTCGAGCGAAATTTGGTTCGGTATGAGTTCGCTCACATGGTAGTCAGCGAGGAATCGCAGGGTGATAGGAAAGACCATAAAATAGCCCACAGCAACGCCCAAGAAAAACATAAAGTTTCCCATTAAGAAAGCCTTTTTAACTCCCTTTTTCTCATTGGGATAGAGCGCAGGGCTCACAAAGGTCCAAAGGAGGTAAATGATGATGGGAAAGGCAAAGACGAGCGCGAGCCAAAATGAGGTGCTCATGTGGATGAAGAACTGTGAGGCAAGTTGGATGTTGATGAGTTTGACCTCAAAGCCTTCAGATGAAAAATCGGGGACAAAAGAAATCCCAGCGGTGATTTTCTCAAAAAGTCGATAAAGCACAAAATCGCCATGACAGGGAGCAAGAATCACGCCATCAAAAATTGAAGGCATGAAGATGAAGAAGGCGATGGCAAACACGAGCACAACAACGGCCGCTTTGAACAGCACAGAGCGCAAAGCATCTAGATGCTCCCAAAGCGACATCTCTTGCAGTTTGTTTTCGTCGTTTTCTGTCATGTCTCAATAATGATGCCTAATGCCAATGGCTGGCATGAAGGCATGATAAGCCTTAGCCAGCAGCATGAAAAAAATAGGGAAGATAAGGGACTATATTACTCCTTTTTGTCGGGGTTAGATGCACTGTTGGGCTTCTCGTCGACCGATTTCTTGATTTCGTCTTCGACTTCGTTCATTCCTTGCTTGAAACTCTTGACACCCTTGCCAATGCCTTTCATAAGTTCAGGGATTTTCCTGCCTCCGAACAGGAGCAGTATGATGAGAGCGATAATAATAACCTCGGCAGGACCGATTGTGCCAAAAAGCAATAATATTGAGTTGAGCATAGTAGTTAATGTTTAATTCTTTTGCACAAAGATAATATAAGTTGCGGTTTTTAAAAAATATTTTTTATTGGAGCGTGAAACGCAGGGTTTCCACATCGCGGCTGTTGGGGCCAATCATGAGGTCAAATTCGCCAGGTTCGCAGTCGTATTGTAGTTCGCTGTTGTAGAACTTCAGTTTGTCGGCGGTGATGGTGAACTCGACCGTTCTGGTCTCGCCTGGTTTGAGCGTGATGCGTGCAAAGTCCTTGAGTTCCTTCACGGGCCGTGAAATGGAACCCACAAGGTCGCGGATGTAGAGTTGCACCACTTCGCTAGCTTCGCGAGTGCCAGTGTTGGTGACATTGACGCTAGCCTTGATGCTGCCATCGTGCGTCATGGTGGAACTTGATAGCGCAACGGGGCTGTAACTGAATGTTGTATACGACAGACCGTAGCCGAAGGGGTAGAGCGGCTCGTTGTCGACATCCAGGTAATTGCTCGTGAACTTGGTAAACCACTTGGGATTGGGGCGACCTGTGTTCAGGTGGTTGTAGTAGATGGGCACTTGGCCCACATTCTTGGGCATGCTGGCGGTGAGGTGACCACTGGGAGCCACATCGCCAAACACCACATCGCAAATGGCGTCGGCAGCCTCGCTGCCACCGAACCACACATTCAGGATGGTGGAGAAGTTCTCTTTTTCCCAGGTCATGACCGTGGCTCGACCTGAGAAGTTGAGCAGTACTATAGGTTTGCCGGTGGCCTTGAGGGCGGTGAGCAAGTCCTTCTGGGCATCGAGGATGGAAATGTCGCTACGGCTGCTGGCCTCGCCACTCATTTCGCTTGGTTCACCCATGGCAGCCACAATCACATCGGCCTGAGAGGCAATGCGTAAGGCTTCGTCACGCATTTCTTCGGCGCTGCGCGGGTCACGCATTTCGCGGCCGAACATGGTGCTGTTTTTCTCCAGTTCCTCGTCGTAGCACACATTGCAGCCCTTGGCATAGAGCACTTGGGCCTTGTCGCCCACGGCTCGCTGCATGGCTTCGAGCAGGGTGCTGTAGCGGTCGCTGGTAGCAGCCACGCTCCATGTGCCCGGCATATTGGCGCGGGTGTTGGCAAGCGGGCCAACCAGTGCGATGGTTCCTTGTTTCTTGAGGGGCAGCAGGTTGTCGCTGTTCTCGAGCAGCACGAAGGATTCTGTGGCAATGCGGCGTGCTTCGGCACGGTGCTCATTGGTATAGATGTCGCGTTTTGCACGCTTGGCGTCGAGATAGCGGTAGGGGTCGTCGAAGAGTCCCAGTTTGTATTTGGCTTCCAGGATGCGACGGCATGCGGTGTTGATGGCCTCGAGGGTGACTTTGCCCTCCTGGAGCGATTTCTCGAGAGTGCCTACAAAGCCGTCGGCCACCATGTCCATGTCGGTGCCAGCATTCAGGGCGAGTGCCGATACTTGCTGGAGGTCGCCCAGACCATGATTGATCATCTCGCTGATGGCAGTGTAGTCGGTCACTACAAAACCATTGAAGTGCCACATGTCGCGGAGCACCTCGGTCATGAGCCAGCGGTTACCGGTTGCCGGGATGTAGTCTACCGTATTGAACGAGGTCATGAAACTACCAGCACCAGCATCGGCAGCGGCTTTATAGGGTGGGAAATACTCGTTGAACATGCGCACACGGCTCATGTCGACGGTGTTGTAGTCGCGTCCGGCTTCGGGAGCACCATACAGAGCGAAGTGCTTCACGCACGCCATCATGGTGGTGGGGTCGGTGAGGTCGATGCCCTGATAGCCACGCACCATGGCCTCGGCAATGCGGCTGCCCAGATAGGGGTCTTCGCCACTGCCTTCGCTCATGCGGCCCCAACGAGGTTCGCGGCAGATGTCGACCATGGGGCTGAATGTCCATGCGATGCCGTCGGCAGTTGCCTCGACCGAAGCTATGCGCGCCGATCGCTCAATGGCCTGCATATCCCATGTCATTGACAAGGCAAAGGGGATAGGGAACACGGTTTCGTAGCCATGAATCACATCCATGCCAAAGATGAGAGGAATATGAAGTCGGCTCTGTTCAACAGCAATCTTCTGGATTTCGCGAATCGCTTCAACGCCTTTCAGATTGAAGAGTCCACCCACTTGTCCTAGCTTGATTTTACCAGCGATGTCACTGCTCTTGGCTGTTCCGGTAACAATGTCGCCGGTCACTGGTAGATTGAGTTGGCCGATTTTCTCTTGCAAAGTCATCTTGCTCATCAGGTTGTCGATAAACAGATTCATCTTTGCGTCACTGGCAGCCCATGCGCTTGCGGCAAATAAACAGGCAGCCAAAAAGACTGATAATTTTTTGTGTTTCATAGGAGATGTATTTATTTGTTGATTTGTTTCAGAGTGAAATTAATTAGTCTTAAAACCAAGTTTTGACAGACCATCCTGGATTTCAGGGCAACTCATGAAAAGGTTCCAAAGCAATCCTGAGCGGTAATTCTCGATCATTGGGGCAATCGTGCATTGGTCGATGGCCAGATAGTGGGGGACTACCCAATTGCTACTCTCGCTGAATGCGTCGTAGAAGCCATATTTTCCCCAAATCTTTGGTCCCTTTTTCCAGAATCCTTTCAAAGCATCCATCGACTCTTGTGGGGTATATGGCATTGATGACAGTGCGGCAGTGGGGGTGATGACTCCCAGGTCGTTGCTTGGGCAATGGGCCGAGTAGCCCACGGTCGAATAACTGGCAGTGAGGCCCCAGCAATCTTTGCCATACCCTTTGTAATGCTTGGGATTAGCAACGCAGTAGTCGTAATTGCTCAATGCGTGATTGCGCACCACATTCCAATAGTTGGCGTATTGGTCACTCAGGTTTCGAGGATCAAGTCCTATCCAGCTGTAGTGAGCCCAGAAAAGAGGTCCTCCGGTGGCTTCGGCACCATTGTGCTTCAGTTCCAACGGATGGTTATAGGGAGCTGCTGTAGTGGTTATGCCACCACTTCGTGCCCAGCCTTTGTGATAGGCTGATGCCGGTACTGGATGGGTGGGGGAGGCTGCTGCGAGAATATACACGATGAGGCACTCGTTGTAGCCTTCAAGCGGGAAATTCATTTCCCATGCATAGTTAGGCGACCAATGCCAATAGATGACATCTTGTCCGCCATGCGTGTACCAGTCAAACTCCATATCACGCCACAATGCATCGATTTTAGAGGCAAGAGCTTTTTCGGCTACGTTGCCGTCTTTGAAATATTGTCGGACGCACAGCAGACCTTGCATCAAGAAGCAGCTCTCGACAAGGTCGCCACCGTTGTCTTTTTCCCCGAAAGGCTTGACTTTGCCTGTGGGTCCATGCAACCAATGGGGCCATACGCCATGGAATCGGTCGGCCTTCGCAAGATAATCCACGATTTTTGTGAGCCGTTTCACTCCTTCGTTACGAGGGATGAAACCTCGTTCGATGCCCACCAAAAGGCCTGCTATGCCAAAACCGCTTCCACCAGTAGTAACCACATCCTGGTCGTTTTGTGGATAATTGTTGTCTAAGTGAATGCGTTCACATGCCAGTCCCGATGTGGGTTCAGCGCCATCCCACATATAATTGAGATGCACTTTTTGAATGTAGTCGAGCAACTGGTCGTCGTTTTCAAAACTGAGCGGTCGTCCAGCGGCATCGGTAGTGCCTGAAGGCTCGTCGCTCGATGTGTTATTGCCAGCTGCCTTGTTACAAGAAAACAAGACAACAAATGCAGTGGCGATGATAATGTATTTTAGTTTCAGCATAGCTTATAGATTATTTGACATAAATTGTTTTAGAAAGTTTACTGCGGCCTGATTCATTTAATGCCTCGATGGCAAATGAATAACTGGTGCCAAGGTCAAGTCCTCTCAGGTCATACTCATTTGCACCATTCACTGTAATGCAATGATACAGCTTGTCGGGAGAGATGCCGTAGTAGATGTTGTATCCATAAGCATCGGGTTGAGCGAGCCAGGTGATCATGGCATTGCGTGGGTCGTTCTTGTCACGAGAAACTTTGAATTTCTTCACTTCGACGGGTGGGATGCCGTTGGCGTTGCCAAAGATGCGCAAATCGCTCAGGCAGAAGTATCCATTGCCTGGCATGTGAAGATTCTCGACTTTTATGAAACGGGATTGGAGCGGGGCGCGGAGCTGCACATAGTCGTGAGGGGTGTCACGGTCGCTGTCGCTCTTGTCAACGACAAGTTGCCATTCTTTGCCGTCGTTGCTGCTCCACACTCTATATTGATAATAAGTGTCGTTGGCGCGATTGTGTTGTAGGGTGTGATGGTCGTAGTAGTTCAACTGAAACGCATTGATGGTCATCACCTTGCCCAAATCTATCGTGGCCCATTCACCAGGATTGCCTGAGGCGGCACTCCAGTAGGTGCGCATGTTCTCGTCGGTAATGCTGCTTGCTGTGAGCGTACTGTCGGTGCTCGAGACGGTGACTGGTTTGCCGAAAGAGAGCAGCATCCAACCTGTGAATCGCTCTGATGGGTATTTCATGTCATAGTCGGCATTCCAGCAGGGATAGTCGCCAAAAGCAGTGTTGCACCACATGATACCGTCGTTGTCGAAGTACACGGGATATAGGCCGATACGGCGTTCGAATTTGTATTTGAGCGAGAGCATGCAGGTACCCACATGCCAGTAGTTGCCGTTAAGGTCGGTAAATGTGCCTCCATGTCCCACACCCTGAACAAACCCACCGGGCTTGTAGCTCATGGGATTGTGCCGCTGGTAGGTGAAGGGTCCAAGTGGGGAATCCCCCACATACACACCGTCGGCATACACCTTGAATTCAGTGCCCGGGGCACCATATTGGAAATAATAAAGCCCGTTATGCTTGGTCATAAACGCCCCTTCCATAAAAGGTTTCAGGGTCACTTCATCGTCGTTGTTCATGCCAAACCGTTCCCACCCGTGCTGCTTGGGCTGGAGCAGCACCAGGTCGTGTATCTTGCTGATGGGGGTGAAGTCTTGACGGCTTATCTGCACGCCTTTCACCGGATATTCATTGCTTGACCCATAATATTCATAAAGTTTTCCGTCGTCGTCTAGAAAAATGTAGGGATCCCATGTCGGGAGGGTGTTGCGCTCAATGGCTCGGCGAAAACGACCGCTTAGGGGTTGGGTGGTGTACCAGATGGGCAGACCTTCGTAGGTAGAACCTGTATAAAATAATGTGTCGCCACACACCCAAGCAGCAGGGGCACATTCATCATCGTCGTGCGGATATCGCTGAAACGAGGCTGGTGTGAAATCCCAGTCGCTCAAGTTCTTGGAGTAGTGGAAGCCGCCTTGATTGGTCGAGAACAGGTAGTATTCACCCTTGTAGGTGAGTCCCATAGGGTCGGCACTTGAGCGAAACGAACCACCATTGCGGGTGTTGTTGTTCCATGGTTCATAGTTGTAACTGATGTTCATGGGGTTGCAGTAGGTGCTCGTGGAGTTGTCGGTCGGGTCGTACCATTGCGTGGCTTGTGCGGCTTTTCGTTCGAGCGCTGTAGATTTGCTGGTCTTGGGCTGCAGTTTTACATTCACTTGGCGTTGCTGGGATAGTCGCTCCATGATGAGCATTTCTTTGCCGGGATAATAGATGCACAACTTGTTGTCGTTGTCGGTTCCGATAATTGAATATCGTCCCTGGGCATCGGTGTTGCAGTGCGCTGGACTGTAAAGCCACATCACAGTCGCCCCTTCGAGCGGTTGGCCATTCTCGTCGGTGACGATACCGGTTACCTCATAGTTGATGACTACAGGGATATAATAGTCGCTTATTTGCCCTTTTACGACCTTGATAGAATCGGCGGCAACTGGGGTTGAGGTCGCAAGCGCACCGAGACATAGACATGTGAGATATAATCGGTTGAATGGCATCGTTGTGAGTTTTTTAAAAAAAGGGGTGTCGCAGCATCAAGTGTTGCTTGAAGTGTAACACCCCTTGAACTGAATTAGAATAAAAACATGTACTATGATAAGTGCAATGCACTCATGTGTTGTTTATTCGTCTTTCGGAGTATTGGAAAGTGTTTCTACATTCTGAAGCTGAGTCAACGGATAGGGATAGTAGCGCAGGCTTTCGTTCCATCCGCTGAGTTGGCTGCTTGCCTTGCCGGTGCGGCACAGGTCGTTGTAGCGTTCGCCCCATTCGCACACGAGTTCCATGCGGCGCTCGTCAAGAATCTGGTCGACAGTCACATTGCTGAGGGTTGGCATTTTTGCGCGAGTGCGAACTTGATTGAAGGGAGCATCACCATTCTTGTTCTGACGAACCTTGGCTTCGGCATTGATGAGAAGCACATCGGCATAGCGAAGGATGCGAATGTTGTTGTTTGAACCATATTTACTGCGGCCAGGTGTCAACTGGTTGGTGGGCGTATAGGCCTTGCCGTTCCAGTTGTTGGTGTTGTTGGGGTTACCTTGCAGAGTAATTACATCGCCATCACGAGTGGTGGTTCCGCCAGCAAGTACAGAAGTTTCAAGACGAATTGTTTCGCCACGAGCCGTGGCCCAGTTAATGAAATTGTCGGTAATGCCTACAAAGTTCCATCCGCCCATGCAACCAGGGCCTTGGAACACAAACCATTGGTCGGCATCGACCATATCGCCAGCTCCTTGTCCGAAGTCGGTGCATTGGCATTCGAGCAGGCTCTCATTGCACATCTTGCCAGGAATCTTGAACAAGTTGTAGTAGTCGCTGTAGAGCGAGAACTTGTTGCTGTTGATGATTTGGTCGGTAAGCGATTCGGCTTCGGCATTTTCGCCACGATTCAGGTGAATCTTGGCGGCAAGATGCATGGCGGTGAAAGCAGTTGCTGCGCCATAGTGCTCGGCCTCATTGGGGCGCACCTTGTCGCAATTTTCAATTGCATACTGGAGGTCTTCAAGCATATACTTCTCTACAGCATTCACTGTCGATGGCGTCATGTCGGCCTGGTTGTTGTCGCGCAGGATGGTTACGGGGCCAAATGCTTGCGACAAGCGATAGTAGGCATAGGCTCGAAGGATTCTCACTTCGCCACAATATGCACGATATTTGGCTCGCATTGCGTCGGTTGTGATGTTCTCGCTGTAGTTGTCGAGGGCAGCTAGAGCACCGTTAGCAACCTTGATAATGCCATAATATTGGTTCCACATTTCGTTCAGGCCCCAGAATGAGTTGTCATATTTCAAGTTGCCATAGTCGACCAAGATACCTTGGTCATCTACACGGCCACTCCACACGTCACCATCACGAATGATGCTCAATGGCCAGATAACCCAGTGCATACCACCCGTGCGCAACTTGCCATAAACACCGGAAACGGGCATATACATATTATCAATATCGGTGTAGTCCACTTCCTTTTCGGGAACAGTGTTCTCGGGCTCTTTGTTAAGGAAGTCGTCGCACGATGTGCTGCCTATCATCATCAAGGCAGGCAGTGCGAGAATCATCAAATATTTCAAAATTTTCATTGTCTTGTCATTTATTAAGTTGAGAGAATGTTTAGAAATCAATTGTTACACCAAATGTGTAGGTGGCTGTGAGAGGATATACTTCGGTATCCCATCCTTCGGCATCGCTCAATTCAGGAGTGAAGGCATTAGCACTGAAGAGGGTGAGCGGGCGGTCGGCTGTTGCGCTCAGACGCAAGCTGGGAAGGGTGTAACTGCCAAACTTGATGTTCTTGAATGTGTAACCGAGCGTGATGTTCTGAATGCGGAAGAAGTTAGCATCTTCAATAAAGAAAGAGTTAACTCGCTGGTCGCTCACATTCCAGGTGCGAATCCAACCTTCGGCACTGGGATACTTGTTGGTTGATCCAGCCGAAGTCCAACGGTTTGCAACCTGATCGTGGTCGAAGTTGTAGTTTGATTGTGCATAGCGAAGCGCACGCTTGCGGTTAAACATTTGTGCACCAGCATTGCCGTAGGTCGTGATGCTGAAATCAAGATTCTTCCATTGGAACCCAAGATTGATGCTGTAAATGAAGTTGGGCAGGTATGAACCCAAAGCGGTGCGGTCGTTGCCGTCTACAATGCCATCGCCATTCAGGTCTTTATATTTGAAGTCGCCAGGCTTCAAACCATTGGCAATTGCAGTGGGATCGCTGGCACACTCGGCCTCGGTTTGATAGATGCCTTCCTGAACATAGCCATAGAACGAATTCATCTGTTCGCCTACAATCTGATAGGTTTTGCCACCAGCGATATAGGGCAGACCGTTGAGGTTCTTCACTTCGTTCTTGATGTACGACAGGTTAGCGCCAATGTTGTAACGGAAATCGTTGCCGATGCGGTCGCTCCAGTTGATAGAGACATCAACACCAGTGTTCAGTATCTTGCCGTGGTTGCCTGCAAGCACATCGTTGCTGAAGGGCAGACGAGGCGAAATCACAGCCTTCTTGGTCATGCGATAGAACCAGTCGATGTCAACATCGAGCCTATTGTGGAACATGGCAAAGTTCAGACCAACATTGGTCTCGTCAACAACCTCCCATTCGAGATAGCTGAAGTAAGAATTGTTTTGGAAACCAGAGAAAACACTGTTGCCAAATACACCGCTTGCATTATAGCCTGTGCTGATAGAAGCAAACCCGTCGCTTGCAGCCACGTGGTCGTTACCTAAGCGACCCCAGCTGGCACGCAGCTTCATGTAGTCGAACACATGCTGGTCTTGCATGAAGTTCTCGCGAGAGATAACCCAAGCAGCACCCACCGAGGGGAAGTAACCCCATTTCTCTTGATACTTGCTCGAACCGTCGGCACGGAAGGTGAACATCAGCAAATACTTGCCAAGGTAGTCATAATTCAATCGTGTGAAATATGACATTCCGCGATAAGTGGTTCCGTCGTCGTCGCCAGTACGAGTGCTGGGTGAACCCTGATGAATGTATTGGTACTCGTCGATCTGTCCAGGCACATCATTAGCCGATCCAGTCAGGAAGCGATAGCTTTCTTCACGCATTGAGAAACCCAGCATGGCGCCAAAGTTGTGGTCGCCAAAAGTGTCTTTGTAGGTGAGGATGTTATCCCAAATATAATTATTAAAGGTGGAATTAGACTTGGTGAGACTTGACTGGTCGCTTTTTTGCAGGTTTGATACATAGTATTCGGGCACATAGGAACGGCCACGATAATTGATGTAGTCGTAACTGTAGCTTGTGCGCAAGTTCAATTTGTTAGGAATAAAATTGATTTGAGCGTAGAAGTTAGTCAAATACTGGTTGCTTTCGTTCTTGCTGTCAAAGTACTTGGCCGAAGCCACAGGATTGTAGAAGTTGTTGGTGAGGCCAACACTTTCGGGCGAGCCATAACGCACGGGAGTGCCAACAGTGTTTTTATCGTCCATGACTGTGTAGATGCCAGGGGCGTTAAATGCCTGCTGCCATGCTGCATTGTTGGGGACTCGCTGGGTCCCTTTGCTAAATACTCCATTGAAGCCCACTTTCAACCACTTGGTAGCCTCGTAATCAAGGGCGGCACGGAAATTCAATCGGTTGTAATAGTTGTTTACATTCATTACACCATCCTGATGCAGATAGTTGAATCCCAGTGAGTAAGTGGCTTTTTCTCCGCCGCCGGCTATGCTCAGGCCGTGATTGGTGATCATGGCAGTGCGAAGTAGCTCGTTATACCAGTCGGTGTTGGCTGCATAGGTCCAGTTGTGGAAATCACTGTTGGCATAGCTGCCTCCGTAATGGTCGATAGAAGCCTTCATGTAGGATTCATAGGCCGAATAGTTGGCTTCAAGGAGCATGGTTGCATATTCAGATGAATTTGCCATCTTCAGCACATTGGTAGCCTTCTGGAAACCAACATAACCATTATAGGTGATGCGTGCAGGCTGGTTTTTGTTACCTTTCTTGGTTGTGATAATCACAACGCCGTTAGCTGCGCGTACACCATAGATGGCTGCTGCCGATGCGTCTTTCAAAATCGACATGTCTTCGATGTCGGTGCTGTTCAAAAAGTTGATGTTGTCGTAGAACATACCATCAACAACATACAAAGGAGAGTTGGCCGAGAACGAACCGTTACCGCGTATCGTTACTTTTGGTCCCTCGCCAGGAGTACCGCTGTTAACCACATTCACGCCGGCTACCTTGCCTTGCATAGCGGCCATGGGCGATGAAGAAGGAGTAGAAAGCAGTTCGTCGCCTTTCACTACTGTGATGGGAGATGTCAGGTCTTTTGCTTGAGCCGAGCCGTAACCAATCACGACCACTTCGTCAAGATTCTTCACATCGTCCATCAGTTGCACATTCATCACATCTTGCGCAGGCAGTTCTTGTGACTGCATGGCAATGTAGGTGAACTTGATGATCGCTCCGTCGGGTACATTGTTCAACACAAAGCTTCCGTCAAAGTCGGTCACTGTGCCATTAGTCGTCCCCAATACGGTAACGCTGGCACCAATCACGGGTTCGTTGACTTGGTCAACAACCGTTCCTTTTACTGTTCTGGTTTGTGCGCCAGCAAAAACGGCACACATGAGAATGAGTAAAAATGTTGCGATTTTCTTTTTCATTACTTAATGTTAATGGTGAATAATATGTTAATTAAAAAATTTAGTAAAATACTGGTTTTTGATATCGTTTTGATTGCAAATTTATAAAAAAGATGACAAATATGCAATACTTATGCTATTTTGATAATGATTATAATTATGGTGAAACTGCGATTATTCTACGATATGATTTGTATTTTCCTGGTTCATAATGCTTTAGAAGGCTTCATTTATTTTATAATTTCGACAAAAATATTCGTTTATTTTGCATATATTGTCTTGATTTGCATGTTTTTTTCTGCCCTTTTCCAACAATGATTATGCTTAAATGTCATTTAGAATTGTATTATTTAGCTTTACTTTTATGATGGCTTCATGTGGCCAATGGTGCCACTGCTGAGCAATTCAGTTGCCCGAAGGAACCATACTCTTCGACTTTCTCATCCACTTTGAGCATCCCGCTTTGGGTGGGTATCACCACGTCGGTGCTAAAAAGTTGACTTTTCAGTCAATATTCACCCGTTGTCTATTGTAAATATTAAAAATATCCGTACCTTTGCAGTCCAATAAAGAAATTTTTCGTTAATTAAAAGACATAGAAGAAATGAAAGCATTTGTATTTCCCGGTCAAGGCGCACAGTTCGTGGGTATGGGCAAGGACCTGTACGAGAACAATGCGATGGCCAAAGAAATGTTTGAGAAAGCTAACGAAGTGCTCGGTTTCCGTATCACTGATCTGATGTTTGATGGAACTGAAGACGACCTGAAGCAGACCAAGGTTACTCAGCCAGCTGTGTTTATCCACTCGGTAATTCTTGCCAAGACACTTGGCGAAGAGTTCAAACCCGATATGGTGGCCGGCCATTCATTGGGCGAGTTCTCGGCACTTGTTGCTGCCGGTGCACTCTCGTTTGAGCAGGGTCTGAAACTGGTTGAAGCTCGTGCACTTGCCATGCAGAAAGCTTGCGAGGCAAAACCCTCGACCATGGCAGCTATCATTGGTTTGGACGATGAGAAAGTGGAGGAAATCTGTGCCAAAGTAGAGGGCATTTGCGTTCCCGCCAACTACAATAGTCCCGGCCAAGTGGTGATTTCGGGCGAAATGGAGTCAATCGAAAAGGCCTGCGCCATGTTTAAGGAAGCCGGCGCCAAGCGCGCTCTGCCCTTGAAGGTGGGTGGCGCTTTCCACTCGCCTCTCATGGAACCTGCGCGTGCTGAGCTTGCCAAGGCTATTGAAGAAGCAGAGTTCTCAGAGCCCATGTGTCCCATCTATCAGGATGTTGATGCCAAACCGCACACCGATCCTGCCGAAATCAAAGAGAACCTTATCAAGCAGCTTACAGCTCCTGTGCGTTGGAGTCACATTATGGCTGCTATGGTTGCCGATGGCATGACCGAGGCCGAGGAACTTGGTCCTGGCAAGGTGCTGCAAGGTTTGATTGGCCGCACCTATCGTGACATTACCGTCACCGGTCGCCAGTAATTCTCGACAATCCTTTTTTACGCATAACTACAGGGCGTGCCAAAATTCTGGCACACCCTTTTTGTTTTCAAAGGTTGAATCAGTTCTCAGTTATCAGTTGTCAGTTGGGATGGTGGGGAAGGGTGGGAAGGGTGTCTTGTCCTGAAATAGGTTGACTAAAAATTAAACTTATTTTAGGATGAAACGT
>CAMKGM010000024.1 GCA_946412245.1 uncultured Bacteroidales bacterium | reverse complement strand
AACTGAAAACTTATGTCTCAAAGAAACAGCCTCTTATGTCAGTGAGGCGCAAAGGCAACAAGGATTAGTGGAAGTCGAGAGTGACGCCTGTAGCAGTCACGTCGAGGGTCACCGGGCAGCCCTCGATGAGCGGATAGTTCCAGTCCTCGTCGTGGCTTGCGGGGAAATCGTAACAAATGGGGATGTTGTAGCCCTGCAGGTAGTCGCGCAACATATCGTTCATGTCATCGTAGTCGTTGGCGGGTTTGGTATAGTCGGTGAAGCGACCCAAGATGATGCCCTTGACATGGCTGATGACACCCTTGAGCTTGAGTTGGTAGAGCATGCTGCACACGCGCGGGAAGCTTTCGCTGACATCTTCCATGAAGAGGATGATGTCCTTGCCGGCGATGAAGTCACGGTCCAGGAAGTCGTAGTCCTTGGACCCGGAAATGTTGCAGAACACCGACATATTGCCGCCGATGAGGATGCCCGAAGCCTTGCCTTGCACATTGTAGGGGTGAACGGGGACGCTGTAGCGCGGCAGTTCGCCCGCCAGGAGATTGCGCAGATACAGGCTCGAAGGGTCTTTGCCGCCGGTGTCGCTCAATCGGCCGCCCATATTGCCATGGATGCTCATGCCCCCGGCGCGCACCATGCCGCTGTGCAGTGCGGTGATGTCGCTATAGCCTATGATCCACTTGCGATACTTGGCGAGTGTGTCGAGCGGTATCTCATGGAGCAGTTGCGACGAACCGTAGCCGCCGCGAGTGCAGAGGATGGCCTTGATGCCGGGGTCGCGCAGGGCCCACAGCAGGTCGGTGACACGTTGCTCGGTGGTACCGGCATACATGTGATAACGCTCCAACAGGTACTGGCCACGCACGGGCACATAGCCCCAATTGCGCAACACTTGGCAAGCACTATCGACTACGGCTGCCTTAGGGGTGCTACCCGGCGAGATGACAGCGATTTTGTCGCCCGGTTTCAGGAATGGCGGCATCACTTGCTGAGCGTTCACACTCAGTCCTGCAGCCAGCATCATGGCGGCCGCGAAGACACACGATATTATTTTGTTCATCTTTATTATTAAATTAAGGTGTTACACGAATCATTAACGAAATCAGCGCATGATGAGAATCTTGGCCACGGCAGCGCCCGACGCACCGCTCTGCCCCTGCGAGGCAAAGACGAAGTAGACACCGCTCTTGACGCGGTCGCCTGATGGAGTGCGGGCATCCCACTGAGCAGTACCTCCATGAGAGCGCATCTGGGTGACGACATTGCCGGCAGCGTCAGCAATCTTGACGACGCAGTTGTCGCGCAAACCGGTGATGGTGACATTGCCGCCATAGTCAGGCCGCACGGGGTTGGGATAAGCTTGCACGTTGCTCATGTCGCCCTCGGCCGGTCCTGCGGAGTCGGGGAAGTACTCAATGAGTCCGTTGCCGGTGGTGATGAATATCGAGCCGGTAGCCTCGTTGCAACAAATGTCGCGAATGGTGTTGGAGAGCAACGGACTGTTGTCAACGTTGAACTGCCTGAGAATCTGTGAGCCGTCGGCACTGACGTAGAACAAGCCTTGGCTCTCGGTACCAATCCACTTGCAATTGTTGGCATCGACAGCGATGCAGTTGGCCTGGTTGCCGTCGAGCAGGTAGTCGGCGAGACCGGTACCGTCGTTGCGAGGCACCTTGATGTGGTTGATGGTGAAATCGCTATTGAACGCCAGCTTGGGGTCAAAGGAGATGACACCGCTTGTGCTCGCCATCCAAATGAGTCCGTTGAGGTCCTCGGCGAAGTCAAAGATGACATCCCACTCATAGGTGCTATTATCCTGGTCAACAAAGGAGTTATGTGTGATTTTGCGGACATTACCGGCGGGGTCGCCTCCGTAGTCCCACACCAAGACGGGGCCATAGTTGCCTATGCTGTAGATGATGTAATTATTCAGTTTTGTAGCGAGAATGCGCGAGAACTTGGAACTGCGCACATCGGTCATTTCAAGGTCAATCCAGTCGCTTGCCGACACATTGTCGAGGCGACGCTTGGCACTGGGCAGCACCATGACGGGCGTAACGCCATTAGCGGTTTGCACCACCCACAGGTTGCCCTGGCGGTCGAGGGTGGTCACGGCATGGCAGAAGTAGTTGTCGCTCGCATGAATCATGGGCGAGTTCTCCCAGTTATAGGTCTGGACCACTTGAGTGCCACGCACCTTGTAGACACCATTCCACCAGGAACCGAGATAATACTCGTCGTCGTTCTCGGGAGCGAAAGTGAGCCAGTAGGTGCCGCTATTCTTGAGTAGCGGACCCGGGGTAACGTCGGTCCAACGCGTTCCGTCGTAGACGTTGACCACGGTGGGGTCTCTCTCAGGGTCAAACATACGGCCCAGCGTACCGGTGTTGGTGAGGTAAAGCATTCCCTTGCCGGCATTATAAGTCATCCAGAAGGGGTTACCCATGGTGATACCGATGGGCATATAGTAAGACTCGGGTGCCTTGCTGTTGTGCAGACCGTCCTCGGCTACCGACCACAGCGAACCATCGCCGGCAACGCAATAGAGTTCGTTGCCGCCATCCACCTTCGTTCCGTTGCCGCCCTGCGCGTCGAAGGTGTAGTAGTAGCCTTGAGCCATGAAGTTGACCAGGAATCCGTCGGGGGTGGGCTGCACCGTCTCGGGTTTGGCACGCACGAGCGTTTCCAGTTTCACACCGGCCTGGGTGACTGAGGCGAGATAGAGCCGAGATTCAGTGAGTACAAAGAGCTGGCCATCGGCAACGGGAAAGAGTTGCACCGACTTGCCGAGAGAAGCCTTGGTGACGTTGAACGATGAGAGTGCATCGTGTCGCTCGGCGGCTGAGCCGGAGTAGAAAGCGGTGTCGTTGGCCATGACCAGATAGTTGCCGGCCCTTGCCACCGCAAGCATCTTGACGGTGATAGAGACATCGGGATTGTCGGCACTGGCACGACGGTAGATGCGCGACTCGTCGACTTCCCAATCATCGGCATCATAAACCACATAGCCAAAGTCGGTGGCGGCATAAAATATGCCTGAGGCGAAACTCACGCTGTTCACAATCTTGCTGCTATTGAGGCTGGCATTCTTGATTTCGGTGAGGTTGCGCACATGGCCGTCGGCCTCAATAACATCAAGGTTGCCGTTGTCGTAAACCACCACAATATAATCCTCATCGGGATTATGATAGATGTTCTTGATGACCACGTCAGACAAATAATTCTGTTTGTTCCAAGCCTCATTTTCCTGGGTTTCAGGGTCGAAACAGAACAAATTGTTGCTCACCAAATAATAAATGCGGCCACCCATTTCCACAATATTCTGGGCCTCGCTGCCCACATACTTGGGATGAATGCGCCACTGTCCGCCGGCGGCATAAAGTTGGCTCCAAGCGGCCACCAGCATCGCTACTAATAATAACGCTCTCTTTATCATAGTTTTAACTTGCAAGTTTCAGTTTGGTTTTATCATTAATTGTATATATAACGTAATTTATTGAGATAAATTGTGTGAAAGCGTCAACTTCTCGCAAAAAAAGTGCTCACAGCCAGCTAAGACCGTGAGCACAACACGAGTTATAAATACTTTGAAACGATAATTTTACAGTCGTTTTTTATGTCACTTAATGACCATAATCTTTGCCACGGGATTTGTGGTAGGCACGGTGGCACCGGTCGAAGCATAGACATAGTAGGTGCCGGTGGGCACACGTTCGCCATTGCTATTGCAAGCATCCCAAGTGGCAGTTCCCGCCACATCGGTAGTCTCGCATACGACATTGCCGGCAGCATCGGTAATCTTGACGTGCGAGCCGGGAATGAGTCGCTTGATGGAGACATAGCCGGTGAAGTCGGGTCGCACGGGGTTGGGATAAGCATAGACATTGTCGTAGGTTGTGTCACCGCCCTTGATTGACTCGCTATACTCCATGATGCAGGTGGGAGTGATGATGAACATCGACTCGTGGTCAGGATCATAGCACAAGGTGTAGATGGAGTTAGAGGGAAGCGGACTATTGGCGGTGTTATAGGTTGCAAGCACCTCGGTACCATTCTGGTTGAGCACATAGATACCCTCACCGTAAGTAGCGACCCACACATTGTTGTCTTTGTCAAAGGCAATGGACGAAACCCAGGAATTACCGACCAACTCAGAGATATCATCGACACGGAAGTCATCATTAAATGCCTCGGCGGGGTTGAAACGCACCAGGGTGCTGTTGTTGCCCATCCATACATAGCCGAAGTTATCGGCCTTCATATCGTAGGTATAATCCCAATTAATAATCTTGTTGGTACGGCTTTGCAAGTCCTTGAAAGTCTTTGAGCGGAAGTTGGTACCGTCAGTGATTTGTCCATAGTTGTCCCAAATGACGAGCGGCGCTAAGTCACCGCAGGTGAATACCTTGATATCGGTTCCTTTAGAGATGGCGAAGGTAGACCACTTGAAGGAGTTTCGGTCAGTAACATTAGGCACTTTATAAACAGTATAGTCACTTGCAGAAAAAGTGGCATTGGCCAATTTATCTTTGGAAAGCACCTTCACCGGAGTCTCATTTACGACTGAAGAACTCTTACTAGAATGCACAATCCACAGGTTGCCATCCTTGTCAAAACGAAGGGCACCCTTGCGTGCTACCATGGGTGCAGCGACGCCAAAGCGACCGGTGACCGCACCGTTCTGCACGCGAAGAATACCGTTACCCATACGGCAGCTGATGAAGTACATACTCGAATCGTTGGGATTGAACTCGGGCCAATACCAGCCATAGTCGGTACTTGAAGTAGCAGGCAAGGCGGTGGGGGTAATATCAGTCCAAGTAGAACCATCGTAGGCATTCATCTCATATTTTCCTTTCGTTAAGCCCATGAGAATGCCATTGTCGGCTGTACTGCCCACATACATTTTGTGCTCGCTCTTGTTATAGGCCATCCACCAGGGAGTGGAGGTAATGAGAATACCCTCCAGCTTGTAGTAGGTACCAGCGGCAGCACTACTATGGAGACCATTTGTATTGATACTCCACATGGTACCGTCGCCCTTGGGGTTGCTGCTAAACATCTCAGTGTCGCTACAGGTTTTCTTGGTGGCATTGTCGCCATTAGCGTCGAAGGTATAGTAGTACTTGCTTGACATGAAGTTGGCGAGGAAACCGGTGGCAGTCTTCTGCACATTGTCGGCAGCAGTCGCAACCACTTGTGTGGCGGTGAAAGCGGGAGTGGAGCCCAGCGTGACATCAACCACATAGAGTCCCTTGCCAGTCACGTTCTGGAAGAAACGGGTGGGGCTGATTGCGGTGGTCTTGCCGGCAGTCGAGTTGGTGCGCGACTTGAAGTTGGCCAGTGTTTCGTGAGGAGCATTGAGGGGTGCGAGGTAGTAGAGGCTCGCATCAATGAGCAGCAACTGATCGCCCAGTTCCTCGACCGAGAGGAGCGACTTACCATAGTTGTGATACTCGCTCACGGTGAAGGTGGCATCATTGACCACCACATAGCCAAATTGCGTGGCGACATAGAACTTGCCGTCGGCGAACGTCACATGGTTGATACCCTTGTTATACTCAATCATCGCTTCCTTGATGTTAGGGATGTTATACTGGTCGCCATTGGCCGTGAAGACATCAATATTGGCATCCTCATAGGTAATCACAAGATAGTTCTTGTCGTAGTTGTAATAAATGCCCGTTGCGAGCACGTCGGACAAGTCGTTAGTCTTGTCGACTGAGGTTGTGGCGTGCGATGTCTTGTCGAAGCAAAACAGGTCGTTGCCCAGCAAATAGTAGACAGCTTTCTCGGTGTCGATGATATTACGCGCTGTGGCCGGCATGAAGCGTGTGTGCAGGGTCCAAGAACCTGTACTGCCTTGTGCAGCGGCGCAAAGCGGCAACAGCAACAAGAGGATTAAATAAAATTTCTTTTTCATCGTTTCAAAATTTTTATTTTCAATCAGTTATTCGGTTATTTTCTTCTTAACGAGATTTTGTGCATTTTATTGTGCGGGAAGCAACAAAATCAATATTTTAATGAAATTTTCTTGACATTGCCGCTACGATTCACAAAAGTGAAGAGTCTCCACTCGCCGGTGACTTCGCTCTCGTATCGCACCTCGTACTGCTGTTCCTTGAGGAACTTGAGCAGTGTGGAGCCTGTGGTGGGCTGCTCAGTGCCGGTCAAGGGGCTCTTGCGGCCTTTCTTCTCAACCATGCTCAGGCTGTCATCGGCCAGCGTCGCCACCACATTCACGGTGTCGCCCTCCTGGAGCATCATGCCGCTATGACGCAGTCGCACCGTGCCGTCATCGAGCGCGGTGAGGGTCAGCTCACCGGTTTCGTCCTGGCCGGGTTCCAAGTCCATGGCTTGGATGTAGGTGCTGGGCATGGACTTTTCACGCTGTCCGAAGATAAGCACCAGTAGGGCAAAGGCCACGAGCAGGGCTAGGGTGTAGAACTCTATGGAGTGAAAAAAATCGTCCATTACTGCTTGGCGGCAGCCTCAACCCAGGCCTTCACCTCGTCGACGACGGGGTTCTTGTAGCCCAACTTATACTTCTTGTTAATGTCGAGCAGGTCTTGGAAGAGTTTGCCCGGTTTGTCAAGAGCACCCAGCGCTTCCACGGTGAGGTAACCTGCCTTTTGGATGGCGGGCACCCACTCGGCGGGAATGCCAAGAGCCGTGAAGGCCTCTTCCTTGTCGCGATGAGCCACCTTTTCGGGACGCATCTGCGGGAAGAGCAGCACATCCTGGATGTAGCTATTGCCGGTCATGAGCATCACCAGTCGGTCAATGCCGATGCCGATGCCGCTCGTGGGGGGCATGCCATACTGCAGGGCGCGCAAGAAGTCTTGGTCGATAATCATCGCCTCGTCGTCGCCCTTGTCGGCCAGGCGCATCTGCTCTTTGAAGCGCTCTTCCTGGTCGATGGGGTCGTTGAGCTCGCTATAGGCGTTGGCCAGCTCCTTGCCGTTGACCATGAGTTCGAAGCGCTCGGTGAGGCCGGGCTTGGTGCGGTGCATCTTGGTGAGGGGAGACATCTCCACGGGATAGTCGATGATGAAGGTGGGCTGCACGAAGGTGCCCTCGCAGAACTCGCCGAAGATTTCGTCGATGAGTTTGCCCTTGCCCATGGTGTCGTCGATTTCCAGTTTCAGTTCCTTGCACACCTGGCGAATCTCGTCTTCGCTCTTGCCCTCGAGGTCGTAGCCGGTCTTCTCCTTGATGGCATCCAGAATGGGCAAGCGACGATAGGGAGCCTTGAAGCTGATGGTCTTGCCGTCAATAACGGTCTCGGCGGTGCCGTTCACGGCCATGCATATCTTCTCGAGCATCTGCTCGGTGAAGCTCATCATCCAGTTGTAGTCCTTGTACTGCACATAGAGTTCCATGCAGGTGAACTCGGGATTGTGGTTGCGGTCCATGCCCTCGTTGCGGAAGTTCTTGCCAATCTCGTACACACCCTCAAAGCCGCCCACAATGAGGCGCTTCAGGTAGAGCTCGGTGGCGATGCGCATGTACATATCTACATCGAGCGCGTTGAAGTGCGTGATGAAGGGACGGGCCGTAGCACCGCCGGCGATGCTCTGCAGCGTGGGTGTCTCCACCTCGGTGTAGCCGGCATCGTCGAGCACCTTGCGCATGGTCTTGACCACGAGTGCGCGCTTCAAGAAGGTGTCTTTCACGCCGTCGTTGACCACGAGGTCCACATAGCGCTGGCGGTAGCGCAGTTCGGGGTCGTCGAAGGCATCGTAGGTAACACCGTCTTTCACCTTGACGATGGGTAGCGGCTTCAGGCTCTTGCTGAGCACGGTGAGTTGCTGAGCGTGTACGCTAATCTCGCCCGTTTGGGTGCGGAACACATAACCCTCAATGCCCACAAAGTCGCCAATGTCGAGCAGTTTCTTGAACACCACGTTGTAGAGGTCCTTATTCTCGTCGGGACACAGGTCGTCGCGGCTCACGTACACCTGGATGCGGCCCTTGCTGTCTTGCAGTTCCATAAACGAGGCCTTGCCCATGATGCGGCGGCTCATGACACGACCGGCAATACTCACCTGGCGAGGCTCGCCCTCGTCGCTGAACCGGGCGCGGATGTCGTCGCTCCATGCGTTCACCTTATACTCTGCTGCCGGATAGGGGTTAATGCCCATTTCGCGCAACTGCGCCAAACTATTGCGGCGCACTATTTCTTGTTCACTCAGTTCTAATATATTCATGTTATTTTATAATTTATCTAAATATGCAAAGTGCAAATTTACACATTTTTTTCTAAATTCTCTACGTTGAAGAGGTTAAAATCAAAAATCAGCCTCTAATTGCCACGAGCATGGCGGCGGTAGAGGGCGGTGAGCATGAGGCCGCGCAAAGAGAGGTAGAGGATGAAAGCGAGCCAGAGGCGGTCGTTGCCCATGTCGGTGGGCAAAAGAAGGAAGGAGCCCCAGAAGATGACGGCTCCGGCTACCACGGCCGCCAGCATGGGTCGCGAGGCAGTGAGGCCGATGAAAACGCCATCCCACACAAAGGCGGCCATGCCTGCCACGGGAATGGCGACGCACCACCAGCGATAGTCCATAGCGGCACTGACCACAGCGGCATCGCTCGTGAGCAGGGAGTAGATGGGCTCGGGAAAGAGGGCATAGGCCACGGCAAAAACGAGCATCACGCCGCATCCCCAAACAAAGAGTTGGCGCACACACAGTGCCAGTCGCTTGCGATTGCCCGCGCCATAGTACTTGCCCACCAGTGCTTCACCGGCAAAGGCCACGCCGTCGATGAAATGGGAGTAGAGTGTGAAGAGTTGCATCATGAGTGCGTTAACGGCAAGAATCATGTCGCCGCTGCGGGCTCCCACCGAGATGAAGAACAGTGTGACCAACATGAGCACGAAACTGCGCACAAAGATGTCGGCATTGACACGCATAAACTTGCCCGCGCCGGTGAAATCGAACAGTTTGCGCCAACGCACGCGGCGCACGATGTCGCGATACTTGTGCCACACCAAGGCCAGCGAGATGAGCAGTCCCACATACTCAGCCACAACGGTACCCACGGCAATACCCTTGAAACCAGCGCGGAACACATAGACCGCCAGCACGCTCACCACGATATTGAGCACATTCACCCCAATGGAGATAGCCATGGGATAGGTGGAATTCTGCATGCCCAGCAACCAGCCTTTGAGCGACATCATCACCAGGATAGGGATAGAGCCCCAAACGCCTATGTAGTAGTAACTCAACGCCAAGTCGCGCACAGCCTGCGACGGGCCAATTGCCCACAGCGCCAACCACTGCAAGGGCCACTGTAGCACCAAGATGCACATGCCAATGAGGAGTGCCAAGCCACAGGAGGAGCGTAACAGCCGTGCCTGATCCGAGACATTACCGGCGCCATAAGCCTGCGCCGTCATGCCCGAGGTGCCCATGCGCAGAAATCCGAAATTCCAGTAGATGAGATTGAACATCATGGCCCCTACCGAAATGGCGCCAATGTAGGCAGCACCCTCGGTGCGGCTCAAGTGCCCGGCAATCGCGGTGTCGGCCAAGCCCAGCAAGGGCACGGTGACGTTAGCGATAATTGCCGGCAGGGCAATTCTCCAAATTTCGCGGTTCATTCGCAAGAGTATAAGGTTAGAGGTTAGGGGTTAGGGGTTAGAGGTTAGAGGAAAAATTTCGTCAGTTGAGCACCAAAGTGAGACATCAATATACCATAAACAATGAGCGATAAATCTCAAGTTTTAAAGAGAGAGAAAACTACTTTAGAAACTTGAGATTCTTAAAGGAGAAAACGGGTCACTGCTTGTAGTAGAGCGTGCCGTTGATGTAGAGCGCATTTTCGGCGGCAATCCACGCAATGGACAGATATTCGGGAATGTCAACGATTTTCTGTTGGTCCACGAGCATATTGCCCCGGGCATCGTAGGCCGACTTTTCGCCATAGTCATCGGGAGTGGTCCATGTATCCTCAATGAAGCCAATTTTTTGCGGGCGGTAGCGCAGTTGTCCTTTCACGTCGCAACCATAGCCCACCTCGGCACCGGTTCTGTAAAGTTTGATGTTAGCGTCTTCTATCTCGAGTGGGTCCTCAAAGAAAAGTCCCTCGGGGTCGTAAGGTATTTTCAGCGTTCCACTGATGACATAGTGCTGTTGCAAGGCCTCAGTGTGCTTCTCGTCGAGATACTTCACAAACTCCTCGTCGAAGGCATAGAAAGCGTGTCCGTTAGCCTTGGCGGGGAATATGCGCACGGTGAAACCGTCAGTGGAGCGGAAAGTGACTCCGTCGCCAATCATCGCCACCGGCAGAGGCGACATTTGGTAGACCTTGACCGTTACTTGCGACTTCAAAATCAGTTGCGAGTAATAGCCGCCGGTGTCATCACCTTCGTATTTAAACTTTTTCTTGTTATAGTTCACCATGCGATTGATGGGGTCGTTAGTGTCGACAATCAGTTGTCCTTTTTTGTAATCACCGAATGGCGTTTTCGCATAATAAGCGGTGAGTTTACCTTGTGCGCAAAGCAGCAAGGGCAAGCATAAAGCGGCAAGGAGCAGAATTGATTTTTTCATATCGGGAGTAGGTTTAGTGATTACTGCTTGGTTTGTTAACGCCTACAAAGATACAAAAAGAGGTGAACTAAAACAATTTTTTGCCAACAATCTGTGATAGTGTGTTATTGTCCTGTGGCGTGACGATATTCGAGCAAGCGGTTCCGGTATTCGGCAAAGGGTGCATCAGTGGGCAAAGCGGGAGTCGTCGAAGGGGAAGATAGCCTCGACGTTGCGCAAGGTGTAGTTATTGAGACCCTCATCGCTCTCGTAGCCGTAGCCCTCAATAACGCGGCCCGCTTTCTCGATGTGAATGAAAGCCTCCGAGAAGAGTTTGTGCTTGTTCTGATCCCAAATCATATTGTCAGTGAGAATCTTATCGCCTTGCGAGTTATTGACACGCACATTGCCCACAAGGCTCCACACCTTGGTCAACTCGTCGTAGTAGGCCGAATCGCAGATGATGGAGGCCTTGGTTGTGTAATTCTCGTTGAGTTCCTCGGCCACTACCCCATCAGGGAAAATCCAGTGCGGGCGCTTCGATTCTTCAAACATGAGCCACACCTTGGCATTGATGCGATAGCGCGTCTGTCCCTCGTCGCTAATCGTGGTCTGCACGTCGCGCGTCATCATCGACGGGACCTTTTCAGGGTCGGTAGCGCGATTGACAACGCTGGTCACCTCGTCCTTGCACGAGGCGACGAGGAGGCCAATTATGATGAGTGTAAACGAAAGAACTCGAGACATCTCAACAAGGAGAAATAACGACCATTAACGGATTTTGTTCTTCCAGAACCACATCTCGTTGAACGACACGCTCAAGCTCACGTTCAGGTAATCTTCCTTGATGAGATTGACGGGAGAGGTGTAGCGGTGCTTCCACTCCACGCCCAGGTTCACAAGCGTCTTGCTGCCCAACGCCGGGAAACCGAAGCCCAGCGACAACCCGTAGTCACGCACCTTATTGCCCATCACATTCAGGTAATCATTGTTGTAATAGGCGCCCATGCGGTAAGCGATGCGCTTGAGGTAACCGCCACGGGCATCGGGGACAAATTGCACACCGGCAGCCACTTTCCAGCGATTGTTGAACTTGGTGTTGTCGTTTTCAAATCCGGTCAAGGGCTTATAGGCCACCTTTGACCAATCTTGATAAGTGAAGTTGATTTCACCATTGAATTTGGTGCCATGAGTGTAACTGATACCACCGCCCAGGGTGTTAGGCATCTCGTAGTTGCCCTTGAGCGAGGTGTACTGGACAGTATCTCTTTTGGTGGCGTTTTGCTCATAATAGACGCCCCAAGTGTGGCCATGGAACGATTTCTTGGGCGAGTAGATGGCACCGAGCACCAAGCGGTCGTCCTTGTTCAAGTCAATGGCGTATTGCACACCCACGTGCACATTCCAGTCACGCACCTCCATGGTGCGTTGGAACAGGTTGGTAGCCGAGGCCACAACATAGGTATCGTTAGTGATGGTACCGAACAGATAGGAGAAATTGGCACCCAGAGAGAAATTCTTGAACGGCTCCCAACCGGCACCGATATAGAGTTCAGAAAGCGACCCGTCGCCAATGCGCGATTCGCTACCGCTATCAATCTTCTTGCCGAAGCTATAGCCCACTGACGAGAACGGCACCAAACCGAAGGAGCCACCCAGATGGTTGGCAATGCGGAAACCGCTGGTGATGTAGTCAAGACCACCGCCAAAGTTGTGTCCGGTCTTGCCGGTTGACTCCTCGTTAGACCACGAGTTTGAGAGTCCCACGCCAATGTCCCACATGAATGTCAACGAGTCGGTCGCAGCATAGGATGCCGGATTCATCACATTAATTTGACGTCCGCTCTGCATGGCGATACCCACGCCACCCATGTGACGCTGAATGCCTGTTGCGTTCTCTCCCAGCATACCATAACCGATGCGGGAATAAGGAGTTGTCGCACCGCCTTGTGCAAGGGCGGACAAAGAGGTTGAAAGCACGGTCAACGCCGTGAAAATAAGTTTCTTATATATCATCGTTATATCTTAATATTCTGTATAAACCAAATGCCAACAAATCATTGTGAAGCCGCACGGGCAGGTTCATAAACCTGGCCAGTAAGGGCGCATCGCCACCCGTGAGGAAAATCACGGGTTGGGCACACTGCCACCGCGTCATGACACGCTGCGCCGTCGCTTCAATCTCAGCCACAAGTCCCAGCACCGCACCGCTACGCAATGCCGTAACGGTATCGTAGCCCCACTGCGGCACGTCGCCTTGCGCATCGACCAGAGGCAAGGCTCCGGTGTAGCGGTTGAGAGCCTTGAGCCGCGTGGCAAGTCCCGCGACAATGTTTCCGCCGCAAAAGTTGCCTTTGGCATCCACCACATCAATCGTAGCGGCGGTTCCCGCATCAACCACAAGCGAGGATGCCTCAGGGTTCAACTCCCAAGCGGCCACAGCAGTGGCAATGCGGTCGGTGCCCAGCGTGTGAGGCGTAGCATAGTCAATGCCGATGGGTAGTGGCGTGACATGGCTCAAACGCACATACCGGCTCAACCGATTGTTCAAGAAGTCGTCGATGGCATAGTCGGCATGCGCCACACTCGAGAGAATCGCCTCGTCGATGCCATGTGTGGCAAGAATCTTGTCGAGCATCTCGCAAGTAATCTTGGGCACACGCTCGCGATGGCAAATCTCGCCTTGAGCGAACACGGCGAGCTTGGCACTCGAATTGCCTATGTCAATCGTCAAACTCTTCATGATGAACTTGCAAAATTAATAAATCATGCTGAAATATTGGCGGTTTTGATATTTTTTTAAGATTTTTCAATCTTTCTTACTCTCATGCTTGCTCTCATGCTCATAGGCAAATGTGGCATAAAGATGCAGCACAGCACCCGCCATGAGGAACGGCAACCAGTTTTGCCCGCTCACGCCCGGATAAATTAGGAAGAAAGCAGCTACACAGAAGAAGAGTGCCGAAATCTTGCCCATGCGGTAGAGTCGCTTGATGCGCACATTGTCGCCATTATATCGCTCGGTGAGGCGCTCGGCCAACGCGAGCACAGCGCCAAAGGCGAAGATGTACTTGGTGTACTCCCAATGCACGTTAAACAAAGGCAACACCGCCGTGACGAGCAGAATGAGCAGCGCCACGGTGAGCATAATATTCTGTATTTTGGTTTGTTTCTCTTTTGATAACATGATGTGTGATAATTCGTTGTCGTTGTTTTGGTAGTTATTTAAAAATGCCAGTATTCCGGGTCGCGCCAGTCGTAGGCTTTCTTGGGCTGCGAGGTGGCCGGTTGCGTGGGAGTGCTGACATTCCCATTCGTGTAAGGGTTATAGGGAGACTGATAAGTTGTACCATTGCGTGGCTGACGCTTCACAATGAGGCGGGCAAGACGGTCAAGTACCTGGGCATAAAGCGATTTGTTCACCACTCCGTAGTTGGGATCACGGCCGTTATAGATACTCAAAAGCGTTCCACCCCCGTCATAGTAAAGCAGTGCGCAATCGTCAAAAATCTTAAATCTTTCATAAACGTCAATGCCCTGATTCATGCGTTTTATATAGGGTTCCGGCTTTAGAATAAGCTTTTGGTCAAAATCAAACTCTATAGCCAAATCGGCTTTTTTCGCTTTGGTAAGGGCTTCAGTCAAATAGCTTACTTCACGGTTAAGATTTGAACTGGTCACATAATTGGGTTGCATATAGGCATAGTCAAAGCCGGCTTTTGCCCAACCAGTACACCCTGAAGCACAATAATATGGAGACCAGTAGAAACGCAGTCCTACCTTGTGAATCATAGCACTCACCTGCCGAAGCAGACTCGAGGTCACTACCTCCGTGTCTTCCTCAACCCAGTAGAATCCTTCAAGGTCTATATTCTTGTAGCCACCTTTTCTGAATCGCTTGATTAACTCGTTCATGTACCATTCCACAGCCTTCAGCTGATCATTTTCTTTGCTGAAATCGAGACGGGTTGTCCCTACTTTGCCCCAGTTGGTCTGCCCTTTGAGGGGTGATGGCAGACACAGTATCACCTTGTGCCTGAAAGGAGGTGCGCCGAGCACAGCCTTTTGCCGCTCTATGCACTTGTCGAGGGCGTCAAGTGCCTTATTTCGCTCAAACACGCGGTTCATGAGCCATTCCCAGTCACCTTTTGTCGCATTTCGCTTATTCTTCAAGTTGTTAATGTAGGCAACCTCTTTAGTGGCAAACTCCAGGAAGATGAAACCCTGGAACAGCCATGAGCGGGAACCATCGCTGTAGGTGTGAGTCACATAAGGAACAAACTGGTCGACAGTCCAGTCACGGCGCTGCAGATTGCCCTGGTAAATAAGTACGATGTCATTGATGGGGTTCTTAGTGAATGCATTCTTGTACTGGGCATTTCCTGGCATGCTCAATCCTGCCGCAAGAAACATCGCAATAACGATAAATAACCGATTGTGTCGCATAGGTGTATCAGGGGATGTTGGTAATATAGACTTCCTCGTTGAGGCGTTTCATGCCATAATTCTCACGCACAATGCGTTCTTGGGTGGCACGGTCGGTGTTCAACTCCTGAATTTTCTTCTCATAGATGAGCGCCGAGTCCTCATTAGCCTTAATTTCAGCCTTGAGTTCCTTGATTTCTTTCTTATACTTGATAATATTCATGAAATTATATTCCTTGTTCAGGAAGAGAAGGCTAACGATGAAGACAACAAAGAGCACAAGGGGCACACTGAGCCACTTGGGCAACCATTTGGGGCGCGTGAAAGATTTACCGAAAATATTCATATCAAAAAAAGCTTGGTGTTGATAGGTGAGCAGATATAGTGATTATAAAGTGTGTGAAGTTAGCAAGAAAAATTGAAACCGTCGTGAAAAAGTGTAAACAATAAACTATTTTAACAAATCGGGGCGCAAACGGCGAGTCCGCTCCAGAGCCTGCTCCATCTTCCAGTCGTCAATCTTGGCGAAGTTGCCACTAAGCAGCACGTCGGGCACACGCCAGCCGTTGAACTCGGCAGGGCGGGTATAGACAGGTGCCTCGAGCAAGTTATCCTGGAAGGAATCGTTCAGCGCGCTCTGTTCGTCGCCTATAGCACCCGGAATGAGCCGCACAATGGAGTCGGCAATGACAGCGGCGGGCAATTCGCCACCGGTGAGCACATAGTTGCCAATGGATATCTCACGCGTAATCAAGTGTTCACGAATGCGATAGTCAACGCCCTTGTAGTGCCCGCACAGAATCATGATGTTATTCAGTAGCGAGAGCGAGTTGGCCATGGGTTGGTCGAGCATATCGCCATCGGGCGAGGTGAAAATCACCTCATCGTAGTCGCGCTCGGCCTTGAGTTGCTCCATGCAGCGATACACCGGCTCTATTTGCATCACCATACCTGCCTCGCCGCCAAAGGGATAGTCATCGACCTTGCGGTGATTGCGGGTTGACCAGTCGCGCAGGTTATGCACATGGATTTCCACAAGCCCTTTGTCCTGGGCTCGTTGCAGAATGGAGCAATGCAACGGCGAATCGAGCGCCTCGGGCATGACCGTTAATATGTCAATTCTCATTTTTTGTGACATCTGAGAGATTTATTGAGTCTTAAAGGATGCAAAATTACGAATAAATTTGATTTTTCACTATCTTTGTAGCGCATAATCTTCTCTAACCCGACGTGATGAAAAAACTTGTCTGGATTGTCGCATTACTATTGTTGCCCTTGTCTGCCCTATCGCAGAGTTGGGCGCAGTACCCCTCGTACAAGGCAGTGCGACTGGGCGGAGAGAATATGAAACGCATCGAAGCCCACCACCGCCGGGTACAAGAATTGGGTGAACAATTGCTGCAAGAAGCCGACACCACGTCATTGAGCCGCGAGCGAGTGTGTCTCATGGCGCTAATCGTGAGTACGCTGAGCGTTGAGGCACAAGCGATGGGCGAGAAACCCGCCACGCTTGACTCACTGGTCGCGGTTCTCACCGCACAACTCAATGACCGGGGATATTGGGGAGAGCCTTGCGGCAAGAAGATGGACGAGCGGCAGTGGGCGTGCAACGGACTGGTGCTGGACGCGCTGTGCCACTACCACGACCAGCGCCGCAACAGTCATGTAAAGAAGCAGATAGCCACCCTTGCCAGCAATTTTTACGTCCCCCACGTGGAGCAACTCAAGCGGTACACGCTCTCGCCACGCAAATGGTGGTCAAAACTCATTTTCTGGAACCGCAAGGGGCGCGGCTGGACGTTCTCGAAAGAGAGGGGCGAACTGATGATAGCCCTTAACGGACTGGTTCATGCCCGGGATGTGCTACGCGACAGCACGCTCAACACTGTGACTGACGCATTCACGACCATTGCCGCCAATGCGGCAAGCAACCGGCAAGTGCCTGTGCAATACCGCACAGCCGCCTTGCGCGCCATGCTACGCATCGCTGAGCAACGCGACGATGACCGGATGGCTCGCCAAGTGCTTGAAAACTACAATGCACTGCTGAACGAACGGCTCACCGCCGGTTACGAAGTGTCGGCATGCGACACGGCAACACAGGTGGCTGCCACCGCCGACGCTTACACGCTCGCCAACGAACTGTGGCGATATAACCGCGACCCGAGACTCGCCGAGTTGGCACAACTCATCTACTACAATGGTCTGTGCGCCATGCAGACATCGTTCGGCGACTTCACATCGCACAATGTGCCGCAACCCGGGAATCCCTATCTGTACACGGTTGCCACAACCGACACCGCGGGCAGCATTCACGCCGGCATAGCACTGTCGTCACCGTGTCGCGTGTGGATGGCGGCACTTGCCGACACGCTCTACATCAACAACTTCGCCACATCGGTAGCCGGAGTAGATGTAAAAGATGAGAGAATATCGCTGCTACAAACGACAAAATATCCTCTGGACGAGAAGTCGGTGCAACTGATGGCCCTCACCGCGGCAGGCGACACCCTCGTGTGGAGCATTCTCATTCCCCACTGGATGAAGAACGTGCGGCTCACCGTGAACGAGGAGCAGGACACAAGCGTCCATGCCACATCCGGACAATATCTCACACTACCGCTATCGCTCAAGGAATATGGCACTTTGGTGCTGGATTATGAAGATGCCACACTGTGCCAACCGTGGGACTCGAAAGTGCCCTACCCTGCTGCGTTCAGCTCTGATGACGCAATCGCCGCCGACTCTACGACACTGCACCGAGTCTACTGTGGCGCATTACTACTGGGTTGCCTAACCGACAGCGCAACAGGTCTGCCGCAACACGTGTCGCTCGAGCACCAACGCCCGGGCCAGTGGCGCGTGAAAAAGAGCAAGGTAAAACTGCAACCCGTCCATCACATGATGCAGCACGACGCGCTGCCGCACGAAGGCAAACCGCTGCAACTGCTCTTCCCCACCCAGAAATAACATCGGGACACGGTCCGCAATGTTTTTTTCAGGAAAAGACAATTTTGAGGACAGCATGGACTCCTACACTCCTTAACTCCGCAGCGACAGCAAGGGCGAGCAAAAAACCTGATTTGTTTTGGGTTTTGTCGCACTGCAATAATCTTTTTATTATCTTTGCAGTTGCTAATTGTTAAGCATTTGTTTCATGAACACAATTGAACTGAGAAATACACTGCCTGCCGTGTTTGCCGGCAGGGAAAAGAACGAGAGCGAAGTGTGGCTCCAGAACCTCACCTTCGAGAAGGGCAAGCACTACCTCATCTCGGCCGAGAGCGGCACCGGCAAGTCGTCGATGTGCAGCTACATCTACGGCTATCGTGTTGACTACTCGGGCCAGTTCCTGTTCGACGGACAGGACATCCGCTCGCTCACGGTGCAGCAATGGTGCGATGTGCGCAAACAGCATATCGCCTATCTGCCACAGGATATGCGGCTATTCCCCGAACTCACCGCCCTGGAGAATATCCAACTCAAGAACCAACTCACCCACTTCAAGACCAAAGCGGAAATTCTGCCTCTGTTCGAGGCACTGGGCATCGCCGATAAGGTGAACAGCCTCGTGGCTAAACTCTCGATCGGGCAACAGCAGCGTGTGGCCATCATCCGCACCTTGTGCCAGCCGTGCGACTTCATCTTGCTCGACGAACCGGTGAGCCACCTCGACGAGACCAACAACCGCATTGTGGCCGAACTGGTTGAGGAAGCTGCTCGGCAACAAGGAGCCGGCATCATCTCCACCTCGGTGGGAAATAACGTAAAGATTCAAGTCGATAAAGAATTCAAGTTATGAAAGGACTCATGTGGAAATTGCTGCGCAAGCACATCAGCACACCGCAGCTCATCGGTTTCTCGATAGCGAACTTGATAGGTCTGACGATTGTGATACTGGCGGTTCAGTTCTACTGCGACGTGCTACCGGTGTTCACTGACGAGGAGAGTTTCATTCGCAAGGACTACTTGATTATTACACGCAACATCAGCAGCGCGGGTGCCATCATGGGCACATCGGCCGAATTCAGCGACGAAGACATTGCCGACATTGAACAGCAGCCGTGGTGCCGCCGCGTGGGCAAGTTCACGAGCAGTAAGTTCAGCATCATCGCGTCAATTGGCGGTGGTTCAAGCCCCATGATACGCACCATGTTCTTCTTTGAGTCCATTCCCAACAACTTCATTGATGTTGACTCCACATCGTGGCACTTTGACCCACAACGACCGCAAGTGCCGGTAATCCTGTCGCGTGAATACTTGTCGCTTTACAACTTCGGGTTTGCCGCTACTCAAGGCATGCCTAAGGTGAGCGAGGGCGAGGTGAGCAGTGTTCCGCTCACATTCAACCTGACGGGCAATGGGCACTCTGACATGATGAACGGCCGCATCGTAGGATTCTCTAATCGATTGAACACCATCATCGTTCCCGATGAATTCATGCGCTGGGCCAACGCGCGCTACGGCACGGGCGAAGTGCAGCAACCCTTGAGGCTCGTGGTTGAGGTGAACCGCCCCGGCGACCCCAAGATACAAGCCTATATGGACGCTCACAAGTACATGATAGCCGGCGACAAGATGGCATCGAGCAAGACCTACTACTTCTTGACGCTCATTATCATCATCGTGATTGTGATAGGTGTGCTGATTAGCCTACTGTCGTTCTTCGTGCTGATGCTGAGCATCTACCTGCTATTGCAGAAGAACACCAAGAAACTGCAAGACCTGATCATGCTGGGCTACTCGCCGCGTCAGGTATCGGCGCCCTATGTTAAGATGGTGGTGCTCATCAATGTGGCTGTACTCATAGCCTCAATTGTGCTCATGCTGGTGGCTCGTGGCTGTTATATGCCCATGCTACGGGAGATAGGAACCAACGGAGGCACCATCATACCGGCATTGATTGTGGCTATGGCAATCATGGCCGCCATCACGGCAGGCAATGTGTGGGCCATCAGGCGCAAGGTGAATTCGCTATGGATTCAAGACTGACGCCGACTCATCTCGAGCACTGACAACCAACGGTTTTCAAGGTTTTTCGTAAACGATTTTCAAGAGTTCGCGTGCCACATGCGGGCGATAGTGAACTGTGTCGTAATAGTTGTGATAATCGGCATTCCACTTGTTCGGTCCGCTGAAGTCGTACACATTCTGCTTGCCAAATGTTGACTGAAGGAACCGGAGGTCGGAGGGATTGAGTCGAATCCGGTCGTAGTAGGGACTGACAATCACCTTGACGCGCGTGTTGTGTCGCTTGAAAACTGAGGCTATCTCGCCAAACATTTGTTGGCGTGCCGCATCAATGTGGGGCACATCAATGGAGTCAGGATGCTGCTTGCCGGCGAATTGCTCACAGCGCTCAGGGGTAAAATACTTACCCCGGGCAATGAGCCGCTCGGCAAGTGTTTCCTTGATTTCATTCGATGGCTTGTCATAACTCACGCGATGTGGCTGTTGCAGCACCTCTTTCATATAAGGTTTATACTTGCCGGTAAACAAGTAGTCGAAATAGGCTCTGAGAAACTGCGGGCTCAAAAACGTCATGAATTGTGTGCTGTGGAACTGCACCCAATTGTCATTGTGGGTGAGCGTGGCCGGTTGCATGAACAAATGGCTGCGGTAGTCACCTTTCTGCAGCATCTTGTTGTCGAGAATGACCAGCGCGTTCTTGATAGGGGCATGATGCTCATCAATAAAGCCCACTTTGAGATAGATGCCCTCGACCGAGCCATTCATGGCATCGAAATGGAAAGGATGCGTGCCGGTGCCTATGTACCGTTGCCAGTCGGCGACATAGTAGTTGAGACTGGTGGAATTGCCGAAGATAAAGGAGTCGTAATGACAAGTATCGTTCTGGTTCTCAAACACCCTTGAAGACACATAAGCGCGGTTAATGAACACGGCACGGTCCTCGACGCGATAGTCGTCGTAGTGCCAAACAACCATAAACGGGTCAAGCACCACATAGATGGCCACCACCAGGAGAATTGGCGAGAAGAAGAGTAGCAGTTTCAACAGGTAGTGTTTCATGGCGCGTCAGAATTGGAAGTAAATAAACGTTTGACTCACATTCTGCACCAGTGCCAATTTATAGATAGCAAAGATGAGCAGATAATAAATGGCCCATCGCACCGGTCGGTAACGGCACAGACCGTGACCCGAGAACTGCAGGGCATGCTGCTTGTGACGCTGCACCCATTCAAGCAGGAATACAGGAGCCATGAGCGCGATGCCTTTTGTTCCCTGAATCAAGCCATCGAACCACCAATGCGTAGCCAGGCCATTCAGGAACTGCCAGGCCTCTGAAATGCTGGTAGCGCGGAAAATGATCCAGCCAACGACAGCCAGCAAGAAGGTGATGAGCATCTGCATGAGCGCCTTGAAAGAAGGCAACCAGCGGTTGCTATCATCGGGGTACTTGCCTTTCAGTCCCAAAACCACATAGATGCTGATGATGAGCGCATGAAACAGACCCCAAACGACGAAGGTCCAGTTGGCACCATGCCACAAGCCACTCACAAAGAAAACGATGAGCGTGTTTCGCACCACCTTAACCTTTGAGCAACGACTGCCACCCAAGGGAATATAGACATAGTCGCGGAACCAGGTCATGAGCGAGATGTGCCAACGGCGCCAGAATTCAGGGATGCTGCGTGAGAAATAGGGATAATTGAAGTTGCGAGTGAGGTTGAAACCGAACAGTCGCGCACAACCAATGGCAATGTCGCTATATCCCGAAAAATCGCAATAAATCTGGAAGGTGAACAGGACTCCCAACATGAGCAGATTGATGCTTGAGAGTGAAGCGTAGTTGTCCCAACTCATGTTCACAAAGTAGGCACAGGTGTCGGCCACGACCATCTTCTTGAAAAAGCCCCACAGCATTTGGCGGCTGCCATCGATGGCGGCCGACTGGTCGAAGCTGCGGTTGCGCTGGAATTGTGGCAACAACTTGGTGGCACGCTCAATGGGGCCTGCCACCAGCTGCGGAAAGAAACTGATGTAGGCAAAGAAATCGACCATGCTGCGCGTGGGCTTGATGTTGTGGCGATACACATCGATGCTGTAACTGAGCGCCTGGAAGGTGTAGAACGAGATGCCCACCGGCAGCACCACGTCGAGCGTGACCCAGTCGAGTTTGTATCCCATGGCCGAAAATAGTGCATCAAGATTGTCGACAAAGAAGTTGAAATACTTGAAAGTGGCAAGTATGAGCAAATTGAACACGATGTTCACCGTGCTCACCAGACGCCGGGAGGTTCGGTTGCCCTCAAAATGTGCTATGAGCAGGCCGCTCACATAGCTGCTTGCCGAGGTGGCGACGATGAGCAGCAGGAAACGCCAGTCCCACCAGCCATAGAAGACATAGCTGGCTGCCAGCAAGAGCAGATTCTGCGACTTGCGGGGCTTGAACACAAACCAGTAGAGGAGGAAAACTACCGGCAAAAATATAAGGAATTCAACCGAATTGAATAACATGGTTACAAAATTAGTGATTTCACGTCAAATCTCCATTGATTTGGTCGAAATCTTTCAAACTCACCTCAAAAGGTGCGGCGACGGCGCAGGTAGTAGTCAACGACAATATTACGGCGGCACTCGGGGATGGCTTTGAGCTGATTTTGAGACGGGTGCGAGGAGCAATTACTTTATCGAACTCAAACTATTTGAGATATTCGTAAAGTTCTCAGAAGAGAATGTCGGAGACCGACATCAAGGAGAGGAAGTAGATATCAATGGTTTTGCCGTTTTCCTCAAAGGTCAGAATGTCATACTTGTGGCCATCGTGAATTTCTAGTCGCTGACTTTTGATGCGCGGGGCTTTCACAATATCATACAAGAAGAAATACTCGTCACTGATTTCATTAACTCTCAGTGCAGTTTCGAGAGTTTTGCCGTCGCCACTGGCAATTATCACTCGCGCGAGCAGCAGCGACCTGTTGAGCAGGTTATTTGCTTCTTCGGTCAGGCCTGCTCTTTTGGCACAGGAGTAAGCCTCATAGATGTTCTGAGCCCCTACGGGATTGTTCTCAATCAGTTTGGACAGCAGGGCGTAAGCAGCTTCGTAATGACCCGCCTTTGCCGAGTCTAGAGCATTGATACGATCAGTTAACGATGAGGATTCTCGATCGATGGGAGCATCGTAGTAACCATAGTAGACGAGTGCTGCTTCTTCGACTGTTAGAGTTGTGTCGGCCGCGATGAAACGTGTCAAGAGGGCGTTATAACGCTCGCCATCGGCAGCAGCGCGTGCCTTCAGTGTGTCGACTGGCACAGAGAGTTTTACCATCTTCTGTGCATTAGAGGTGAAGCCAAAAGCTATTAGAATGGCAGCTACAGTAGCGATGCAGCGAATTATTGAAGAAATCTTAGTCATCATATTGATTGAAGCTTTAAATAATTACTCAATTCATCTACAAATTTTAGAAGGTGCGGCGACGGCGCAGGTAGTAGTCGACGACAATGTTACGGCGGCACTCGGGGATGGCCTTGAGCAGATTTTGAGACGGGTGTGAGGTGTAGTTGCCACGCATCTTGCGGAAATCGCGGTGAGCGCGCAGGATGGCCTTGGCATCACCACCATGCAACTTGGCCAGTGCCATGAAGAATGCCAGCGTGTCGTAGAGGCGGCGCACGATGAGCAGCCGCTTGCCCTCACGCTGGGGCAGGTTCTTGTGCAACAGCAGCAGACTGTTGCGGAAATTGAGATAGGTTTTGCGCGGGTTACCCTGTGGCAGACTGCCACCGCCCAGATGATAGACATGGCTCTCGGGAACCACCCTTATCTTGCTACCGGTGAGCAGAATGCGCCAGCACAGGTCAATCTCCTCCATGTGGGCAAAGAAGTCCTTGTCAAGTCCGCCGGCCTGCTCATAGAGGGCGGTACGCACCATGAGACAAGCTCCCGTAGCCCAGAAGATGTCGGCCGGCTCGCCGTCGTACTGCCCACGGTCGTCCTCGATGGAGTCGAAGATGCGGCCTCGGCAATAGGGATAGCCATGCTTATCGAGGAAACCGCCTGCCGCACCGGCATATTCAAACACCTGGCGGTCATCGTCTCGGTCCTGCCAGAGTTTGGGCATCACGGCCCCAACCTCGAGGTGAGCTTCGCAGTAGCTATAGAGGGGTTCGAGCCAACCGGCAGGTGTGCGCACATCGCTGTTGAGCAGCACGGTGTAGCGGTATCCCTCGGCCTGGGCAATGGCACGGTTATAGCCCTCGGCAAAGCCGTAGTTCTTATCGAGATAGAGTTTCTTGACTGTGGGGAATTCGTGCTCGAGCACCTGACGGCTGTCGTCGGTACTACCGTTGTCGGCCACAATCACGTCGGCAATGTCGGCACTGGTGCCCGCAAGCACTGTGGGCAGGTAGCGACGTAGCAGATTGGCTCCGTTCCAGTTGAGTATGATGACAGCTACAGGTTTCATTGTAATTTTCAGTTGTCAGTTGTCTGTGATGTATCCTTCGGGATATTCTACTTTGCGTTTCCAGCGCTTGTGCGTCCACAGCCAGTAGGCGGGTTCGGCATTGATGCGCTGCTCGAGCAGGCGAGCATAGCGGTTGGTGATGTCGCCTTTCTTCTCCCGGGCTGCATGGTCGCTCAGCAGCACCAGGTCCACCTCGTAGTGTCCGCGGCTCACCTTGCGCATGTCGAAGCACAATGCACGCATATCGAGTTTGCTGGCAATGAGTTCGGTGCCGGTAATCATGGCCGTGGGATGATTGAGGAACTTAATTACATGCCCCTCGTCGCCTTTCAATGGGTGCTGGTCGCTGATAAAGCCCAACGCGATGGGTTTGCCTTGCTGCTGACTGCGCAGCATCACCCTGAACACCTGCTTGCCGGGAATGCATATCGTGCCCCAGTGCTGGCGCAACTTCAGGAAGTAGCGGTCGAACCACGGATTCTCGAGCGGATGATAAGTCTGCCCCAGCACCCCACCCCGCTCGCGGGTCTTGGGACGCAACCAGAGCATAACCGAGGTAATCCACTCCCAGTTGCCATAGTGTGAGGCATAGAGCATGACCGACTGCCCCCGGTCGAGGGCATCGTCAATGAGATGCACATTGCTGAACTTCACGCGACGCTTGATTTCATCGTCGCTGATGCGCGGTATCTTGATGGTCTCGAAAAAGTAGTCGGCAAAGTGCTTATAATACTCTTTCTCAATCTTTTTGCGTTCTGCCTCGGTCTTGTCGGGGAAGCATTCCATCAAGTTCTGGCGCACCACCTTGCGGCGATAGCGCAGCACATAGTAGGCCAGGAAGTACATACCCGTGGCATGAGCATAAAGCAGCCACCAGGGCAACAGAGCGTAGAACTTCAACACCCAGCCCACCGGAGCGAGCAATATGTTCTGTGTCCTCTGCGTCATTGTTGAGTCTCCTCTGCTACGACCTCGGCATCCACACTCAGGTCGGGGTTAATCTTCAACAGTCGCACAGGCACCACCTTGTTGACTAAACGCGCACAATGCGGCACATTCACACGGATGTAGTTGTCGGTGAAGCCATGCATCACAGCGCTACCCTCGTGGGGCTGCTCCATGAGTACGGGGCGAACGGTGTCCACATAGCGCTCAATGAAGGCGCGTTCATGCTCGTCGCTCAGCGCCATCATTTGCGCCACGCGCTCCTGCTTGGTCTTCTGGTCTACGATATAGGGGATGCGCAGCGCCATAGTGCCGGGCCGCTCGCTGTAGGGGAACACGTGCAGGTGCTGCACATCGAGGCCGGCAATGAACTGCAACGAATCCTCGAAACATTCGGGTGTCTCGCCTCGCGTGCCCACCATCACATCCACGCCCACAAAGGCATCGGGCATCACCTGACGGATACGGGCTATCTTCTCGGCAAACAGGCTGCGATCGTAGTGGCGGCGCATGAGGTGCAACACCTCGTCGCTACCGCTCTGCAGCGGAATGTGGAAGTGCGGCATGAAGGCGCGCGACCGAGCACAGAAGGCGATAATCTCGTCGGTGAGCAGGTCGGGCTCAAGCGACGAAATGCGGTAGCGCTCAATGCCTTCTACCCCATCAAGGGCCTGAATCAGGTCAAGGAAACGCTCGCCGGTGTTTTTGCCGTAGTCGCCTATGTTCACACCTGTTATCACAATCTCCTTGCCGCCGGCTGCAGCCACCTCACGGGCCTGTGCCACAAGGCTCTCGATGGTGCCACTGCGACTGCGACCGCGCGCCATGGGAATGGTACAGTAGGAGCAAAAGTAGTCGCAGCCGTCTTGCACCTTCAAGAAATAGCGCGTGCGGTCGCCACACTCGCACGAAGGCGAAAAGCGGCGTATATCGTTGTGCGGAGTGACCGACACCTGAGGCTGATGCTGCGCGAACCACCTATCCACGTAGCGCACAATATCAAGTTTCTGCTCGTTGCCCAGCACAATGTGCACACCGGGAATAGCGGCAAGCGTTGTGGGCTTAAGTTGGGCATAGCAGCCTGTGACGATGATGAGCGCATCGGGATAGCGCTTGATGAGCGAGCGAATGTGTTGGCGGCCTTTCTTGTCGGCCAGTTCGGTGACACTGCAGGTGTTAACGACACAAATTCCAGGAACCTCGTCGGCCGTCGCGGTAGGATAACCGCTCTCGCTGAGCAACTTGCCCAGCGTTGCCGTTTCAGAGAAATTGAGTTTGCAACCCAGCGTCTCAAACTTGACCGATGGTTTCCCGATGTTACTCATAGCAACCAAGCGTGATTAAACATTGAAGCGGAACACCACGATGTCGCCATCCTGGAAGACATAGTCCTTGCCCTCCACGTGCATCTTGCCGGCCTCTTTCACGGCGGCCTCGCTGCCATAGTGGATGTAGTCCTCATACTTGATGACCTCGGCACGGATAAAACCGCGCTCAAAGTCGGTGTGAATCACGCCCGCGCATTGCGGAGCCTTGCTGCCCTTCTTGAAAGTCCAGGCACGCACCTCCTTGGGGCCGGCAGTGAGGAAGGTCTCGAGGTTGAGCAGTGCATAGGCGGCCTTGATGAGGCGGTTCACACCGCTCTCTTCCAGCCCTATCTCTTGCAGGAACATCTGGCGTTCCTCGTAGGTCTCCAGCTCGGCAATCTCGCTCTCGGTCTGCGCGGCCACCACCAGAATCTCGGCATGCTCGTCCTTCACGGCCTCGCGCACAGCGTCGACATAGTGGTTACCATTGGCAGCGGCCGTGTCGTCGACATTGCACACATAGAGCACGGGCTTGTTAGTGAGCAAGAACAGATCGTGAGCCACCTTCTCCTCGTCTTTGTTGAGCAGCTCCACGCTGCGCGCGCTCTTGCCTTGCGACAGGGCTTCATAATAGCGTTGCAGCACATCATACTGCACCTTAGCCTCGCGGTCGCCCGCCTGGGCCTGCTTTTGCACACGGCCGATTCGGCTCTCGATGGTCTCGAGGTCGCGCAGTTGCAGTTCGGTATCAATTACCTCCTTGTCGCGCACGGGGTCGACGGTACCGTCAACATGTGTCACATTGTCGTCGTCGAAGCAGCGCAGCACATGGATGATGGCATCGGTCTCACGGATGTTGGCCAGGAACTTGTTGCCTAGGCCTTCGCCCTTCGACGCGCCCTTCACCAGACCGGCGATGTCCACAATCTCGACGGTTGTGGGTACGATGCGTGCCGGGTGCACGAGTTCGGCGAGTTTATTGAGTCGCTCATCGGGGACAGTGATAACACCCACGTTGGGCTCGATTGTACAGAAAGGAAAGTTTGCCGACTGCGCCTTAGCATTCGACAGACAGTTAAACAAAGTGGATTTGCCCACATTGGGCAGTCCCACGATTCCACATTGAAGTGCCATTTTCGTCTCTTTTTTTAATTTTACTGCAAAATTAAATATAATTTCTGAACTATAGATGTATAGAGATAAAGAAACTGTTTTCTTTGGGGCGAAACGGGCGATATCACCACATGTTTGCAGGGTATTGGCATAAAAATTTTTCGAGCCTTGAACTTTAAAAAATCTTTGTAGAATTTGGTCATTCGTACATAAAAGTGTATCTTTGCGACAATTATTCGTACATAAAAGTGTATCGCATTGACAATTATTCGTACATAAAAATGTCAATCACATGAAAAGAGAGTTATATAACAAACTGATAGAGTGGAAGAAAAGTCCAAATCGCAAGCCTTTAATCCTTAATGGTGCAAGGCAAGTGGGAAAAACTTGGCTTTTAACTGAGTTTGGAAGGAATGAATACAGGCAAACCGTCATGTTTTCACTCGACCGCGACAAAGAGGCCTGTTCTATATTTGAACAAGGAGGCCCTACCAGCAGTTTGCTGCAAAAACTGTCGGCACTGGCTTCTATCGACATCACAGCCGGCGACACCTTGCTCATTCTTGATGAAATACAGAATTGCCCACAAGCTCTGACCGCATTAAAGTATTTTTGTGAAGACTCTCCCGAGATGCACATTGCTGTTGCCGGGTCGCTGCTTGGCATCTCGGTGCATGGCAACAGTTCTTTCCCTGTGGGAAAAGTGGACATCATGCGTTTGTACCCTATGAATTTTCATGAGTTTCTGTGTGCAATAGGGCGAGAGAAATTGGCCCAGGCTCTCACCGACGGTAACTGGTCACTCATTGACTCGCTAAGCGAACTCTATATCGAATTGCTTCGACAGTATTTCTATGTAGGCGGCATGCCTGCTGTTGTTCAGAGTTTTGTTGCTAACGGAGAGTTATTGCAAGTGAGAGAACTGCAGCACAGAATCTTAAATGACTATGAAGCCGACTTCTCGAAACATGCTCCCGCCAATGAGGTGCCTCGCATAAGAATGGTTTGGCAAAGCATTCCATCGCAACTTGCCAAAGAAAACAAGAAATTCATTTATGGTGCATTAAAAAAGGGTGCTCGAGCAGCATCATTTGAAGTTGCGCTTCAATGGCTTTATGATGCTGGACTCGTCTATAAGGTGAATCAAGTCAATGCCATAAAAATGCCTCTAAAGTTCTATGAAGAATTTGGCGCATTCAAACTGTTCCTGCTCGACATAGGCCTTATGGGAGCAATGGTCGATGCCCCAGCATCGGCAATTCTGGTCAAGAACGACCTCTTTACCGAGTACAAAGGAGCATTCACAGAACTTTATGTGTGCATGCAAATTCAAGGAACTGGCATTCCTCTTTTCTATCACACTGTGCAGAATTCCCGCATTGAGATTGACTTCGCTGTACAGATAGGGACCAATACATATCCTGTTGAGGTTAAAGCCGAAGATAATGTAAAGGCAAAATCCCTGAAAACCTTCTTGCAAAAGCATCCAGAGCTGCAAGGCATCAGATTATCGATGAAGAACCGCATCGACCAAGACAGGTTGAAATGTATCCCGCTTTACGGATTCAGGGAAGAATTCTTGCGCATGAAAACCGAATAAGCAATCTTGCACATAATAGTGTTGGGTATTTGTTAGTTGTTATCGCTTGGTGGCAAGCAGGCGATGGAGATGGGCGTCGGTGGCCTGCGGCAACACCTGGTGCAGGTGGTTGAGCATTTTCGCGAACGACTCCTGGGGAGTGCATGGGCAACTGCATGCCTCGCGGCCGTAGAGTTGCTCGGGCGTGGTGAGCAACGACCATCCCCAGTTCATCGCATATCTCAGTGAGCTGCGCGGGCGTGAACTCCACCGATTCGTCCTGGGTGGCATTCTCCTGGGCGATGGCATCGTCAATCTGGCTCAGCAGCGCGCGTATCTTCTCGTGCAGTTTCGCACGGTTCTTCACCACCGTCTTCTTCCAGACGAAGCTGTACTTGTTCGCCTTGGACTCTATCTTCGTCCCGTCGATGTACTCCACCTCAAGACTGATCAGGCCACGCTCGGCAAGGATCAGCACCAGCTGGGTGAACACATTGTTGATCTCGTCCTTGACACGGTTGCGGAAGTTGTTGATCGTCTTGTGGTCGGGCTGGTCATAACCGGCCAGCCAGATGAAATGAACGTCACGCCTGAGCGCGCTCTCTATCTTGCGGCAAGAGTAGATGTTGTTCATGTAGCCGTAGATAATCACCTTGAGCATCATCCTCGGGTGGTAGGGACTCGCGCCGCGGTCATAGTACAGGGAGTAGATGCGCTCCATGTCCAGGCTGTCAACAACCGCATTGACCAGACGGACCGGGTCGTCAGGAGCAATATCTTTGTCGATTCTTTCAGGAAATAGAATCAATTGGTTGTTTATATGCTCACGAAAGTGTAACTTTGCAGACATATTTTTATTTATTTGATTGTCACAAAGTTACTAAAACTTTCTGACATGACAAAGCCTCCGCTTGGGAAAGTAGAGGCTTTGCTATATGTTTTACAACATGTTACAACAAAAGGGTGAGCCAGAATTATGACACACCCTCTTTAATAAATCAACTGATTATCGGCTTTATTTGATAATCTTGTAGGTCTTGTCGCCGTCGATGACGATGTTGATGCCCTTGAAGGGACGGTCGCTCACCTGGCCCAGGGGATTGACATATTTGACCTTGCCGGCTGCATCAGCCGAGGTTATTTGCTCGATGCCTGTGCTAGTGGAGTTCTCAAACATAGCCACCACGGTAATATCGGTGTTTGGCATAAAGAACTTGCCGTCATAGATGGGGAGTTTGGGGTCGGCTACGCTTCCACCCACATCGTAGGTGTAGTAAGCCTCTTTGAAACTGAAGCCGGGCGCAGCATTAACGATTACCTCGATTACAGTATTCACTGTTGCACTCTGCGGCACGGTGATGGTGCCGGAGCCCTCGGGCTCTACATAAGCTGAGATGTTGTAGACGTGTGCGGTGAACACGGCAATAATCTTGACATCTGATGCCGGCATCTCAAAGCGGTTGTTCTGGATAGCCACTCGCTTGGGGGCGCCGGTATCCTCAGTATACTCATATTCTAGTGTGGTCAGCTCATAGCCGGGATTAGGAGTGACGGTTACATTAACAGTCTGCCCCATGTGAGCTGTTGCCGGCTCAAATGTAACGGTGCCGTTCTCCACATCATCGTAAAGTGAGATAGTGTAGTCACGCAGTGTGAAGTTGGCGTTAATTAACACGTCGGCCCCGGGCATGGTAAAGGTGTAAGTACCGTCGGTGGCAAGCTGCGGGGTGATTGTGCCTTGGCCTGAACCATCGGCAACGGGATGTGTCACGGTGATGCTCCCCACCTTGTAGCCCTTGTCGGCAGCAGGCACAAGTGTAATGGTCTCGCCAAAGGTTGCGGTGGTTTTTCCGTCCTTGACGGTGATGGAGCCGTGCTCAATGCCGGTGGCCACAGCGATGTTGAACGTCTTGAGCTTGAAGGTGGCCGAGACAATCACATTGCTGGCGGGCATCTCAAACTGGTTGTTCTCGATGACAACCGACGCACCGCTGGTGTTGGGGTCGCAGACATAGGTGAGGCTCTCCAGCTCATAGCCATAGTCGGGAGTGACAACGAGTGTGACGATGGTGCCACCCTCAGCCTCGCTCACGTTGGGAGTCACGCGGCCGTGTTCCAGCTCGGCCACAGTGATGGTATACTTGGGTTCGGGCGACACGGTGAAGCTCAGGGGCATGAACCGTGGCGCATCATAGTAACCTGTCACGCCAACAATGTCATAGAGCTTGTCCTCGTCGGCAGACGGAAGCTCCACATTGAAACGATTGTAGAGGGCAACACTCTCATCGCCCACCACGATGTTGCCGTTTTTGATTTCGGCGCGTTTGATCACCGCATAGCGGAAGACGTTCTCCAGATTGACCTGGGAGGGGGTCAGCTCGACAGAAGTCACCGCCGCATCCCTGCCGGTAGTACCAAAGCTGATAGGAATCAACTCTGGAGCACCGTGAGAAGTGGTTTTCCGGCCCTTGAAGTTGGTAAGGACTTCACCCTGATTATAGCCATACCCTGTATGGCCATTAATCAGCATGCCTTTGCTCTCGTCTTGCACATAGAAGCAGTCGTCCTTCCGTGCAATAACGACCACCTCACCGGTGAAGGTTAATTCGGTGTTATCGGGTAGAGCGTTGAACTCGGCAATAGAGTTCACTGTGATAACCAGCGGAACAAAAGTCACCGTCTTGGTAGCCACTGCACTCTCCTGATCTAAGTAGACGGCGCGAGCCTTGATGGTGGAGGTAGTGGTCACAGTAACCTGGTTACCCAATACCCAGTCACCATTGTTGACCGCATAGTAGATGAATGCGCCATCGGTAGCGCAGGTGATGTGAGCCGTAACACTGGAGCCCTCATAGAATGGTCCTTCGGGAGGATCGAGCGAGATTACGGGTGTGGCCACTGCAGCAATCGCTGCCTCATAGTCAATGGTGATTCCCCTGATTTGCAATGGGTGGGCCGAAGTGTTGCCGTTACTGATGACAAACGACGAGCTATTAATTTGATATACACCATTTGAACCGGTTACGGTTGTTCCATCAACTTTAACGATGGCATTGCCAAACATATTAGCGTCTTCAAGAGTGAGACTAATCGAGTTGATTTTTGCCCCATTGAGCAAGCTCACGTTTAGAGTGTTTCCTCCGCTAGCCGAATAATCAAGATAGATCATTCCATCACTGTGGAGGCTAGGATAGTTAGCTGATGCACCCTTGGAACCGACAACCGACCATGTATCGACGTCGAGCCCAAATAGTTCAGCATCATTGCTACCGGTCATGTTGGTGTTCGTTGTGCCGGTATAGTGTAACGATACCGTTTCAGACCACGCAGTGATGCAGAGCAATGTCATCATTAATAATGATACAATCTTCTTCATATTGCTGTTTTTAAATGAGTTAATGTTTTGATAGAATTTCGACCACCACAAAATTACAGATTATTTTTTGAATACATAATAAAATTCGGTAGTTATTTTCACTTGTCTATCCTCATCCGCAGCAAATGCTTTTATGAGGGAAAACCACTTGATAATTGGGTGTGGATAAGAAAGATTCGGAGTGGTTTTTTTGAGCATTTTTATCGCCTGATAAATCAATTTCTTTTATTGACCGGCTCATAAATGCCGCTTTTTATTTACTTTTGCATCTAATTAAATTTAGAACTATGAATTTCATCGGTGAATTATGTAGAGCTTAAATTATAAGGTGACAACGAGCACCTGCGACAGCAACGAACGCCTCAAACTCTATTCGGCCCTGCAAATGATGCAAGACTGCTCTGAAATGTGGCTTGAGCAGACGGCTCCCACCGGCACCATCAACGAGATTGACGTGTGGACCCGCGGCAAGCAGGAGCGCGCCAAGAGCAACCTTTACCGGGGCGACAGCTTTGCCATGATTTGCGGCTATCGCGAGCACGGCATGGGCAGCAACATCCTCGACCACGCCGAGATAGGCGAGGGCGCCATCGTGGCTGCCGGCAGCGTGGTGCTCGGCGGCACCAAGATTGGCCCTCACGAACTCTGGGCAGGCAGTCCTGCCAAGTTCAAGAAGATGGTCGACCCCGCTCAGGCCAAGGAAATCAATGTGAAGATAGCCAAAAACTACCTCATATACTCCACCTGGTACGACCCCCAAGACTAAATAACAGCTCAAAAAAGCATTACAACTCCTTGATTCCGTAGAGATTAATTGTTTCTGTGGAGTTAGGACGTGTGCAATTAATCCCGTTAGGGATGTCAAGCAAATAGGCAGGGGTGCAGCCGCAGGCGGAACCCCTGTAAATGGTTGCGACCAAAAGGATTAGCCCCATCGGGGCGACAGACACCATTAGAGATTTCGCAAAATGTGAAAAATGAAATCAACCCCGCCCAGACCAAGGAAATCAACGTGAAGATAGCCAAAAACCACCTCATGTACTCCACCTGGTACGACCCCCAAGACTAACTAAAGAAAATTGGGACGATTACTGGCTATTATAGCCGACTATAATCAAAGAATAGCAATAATTCTTAAAATGCGATATTTTACATAAAAAACAACTTTAGAATACGATATTTTACAAAGAATACACTATTTCAAATGCGATAATTTACTCAAATTGTCGTTTGTTAATACGATATTTTGCAAAACAATATTTTCTTTGAGTGAGCTACATAAAAAGAATCAACCACTATGGTTTGAAGTCCATAATGGTTGATTCTGTTTGTCTGAGAATGAAGCGTTATTTGACAATAACCTTGCGAGCAGAACCGTCACTATATTTTACGATATTCACACCAACCTGTGGAGTAGCAATTCTGCGGCCGTCGATGGTATATCGAGCCACTGCAATAGCCTTACTGTCGGTTTCAACTTCGTTGATACTTGTGAATCCGTCCTCGATGCGGAATGCCGGCGAGATGACCTGTTCCTGCCAGTTGCCTGCCTCGTCACTCAACACGATTTTCAGGTCATACCATTTGTTATCACTCGAACTTTTTACCTGTCCCAAATCAGCGGCATAAATATAACCGAAAGTGTATTCATCAAAAAGTTCAGGCTTTTCAGCAATATTTAACTCAGTCCAGGTTTCCATTCCATTAGGAGAGTAACTAACAGTGACATTCACAGGACGAGTCTCCATAAACATTGTCCAATTCTGCTCATCAATGCCCATATGATAATCCTTTGCTGCCAAATACATGACACCATTTTCACCCTTTTCAAAACGTTCGGTAACGGAATTGTCTTCAACATTGCGGAATTGAAGCATCATTGCAGTAGGTGGCGTGAAATCCTCGTTTCTCGTGTCATAATGAACTTTTGTGGTATTGCATCCCTGCATGTCATCAACTGTCATGTTTTGATTGACAACGGTTACATCGTAGGCCCCGTCAGGGTGACCACCATAAATCCATTCGTTAAGCCATTCATTGATGCATTGCTGATAGTCAGTACAAACCTCTTCGCCGTTATATAACAAACTAAAATCAAGGGCATAATTATCTATTTCCCTTATTTCCCCCATCCTGCCAACATAATTACAAAGAGGTTGATGAACTTTTGTGCCCATTGCATCAAAATTATTTCCAAAGACATTTAGAGGAGTGTTGTTACCGAATACACCGGCAATCTCTGCCTCCTTAAACGAAAATGTTGAACTAGGCATCAAATCCAAATTATTATTTGCCTTTAGATTATACATAAATTCTCTATCGGGGCTGATTACTTGACAAACCACGTCTTCACCCGACACATCACCCCAAGGGGCAAGAATAGATGTGCGTTTCCCGTTTATTTCATCAAAGTAGTATTCTGAGGCACTATAGTATGTTTTAAAATTAGGAGACAGGTAATCACCATCATGACATACATTCATATTAAGTCTTGAATAAGTGATATCTGTCTTATACAAAGTACCGCTTTTAAAATAAGAGCCATCATTTTCATTTAGGTTTATATAATAACTGCCAATACCTTTTTCTGCCGCATAATTATCACTTAGTATTGACGGTTTAATGCTGCTTGAAATGGTTTTATAAATTCCATTACATGCAAGATTCTCGCTACTGCTTATACCTGATTTAACTGAAGAAACTGTATAGATATTGTTCAGTTCATCATCAAGCCTTAATGCAGGATGGATCATTATTATAGTATAGCGCTCACTTAAATCAGACACTAATAGCCGAAATCTGTTATCATAAGATAAACCATTCTCATGAATATCGTTTGATTCAGGATGAGAATACGAAATTAATGAAAAGTAGCCATAATCTTGATCTATAAAATATATAGTACCATTACCTGAAATCACATTTGGGTTACTGATAAATTGACCGCTTCTTGCATCATAATCACCATCTGAGAACAGTTCTCCATTCGGCAATTTCTTTTCCTGATAGATGACATTCTTAGCATCTGCATAATCAATGGTAATTGTTGTATCTTGGCCGATGCTGATATTTTCTTTAGCAATAAAGCCAAAGGTACATCCTTGGGTAATTGGAGCGTCATTATTCAACCCCAATTGAACTAAAAGTTGGTAGGAGCCTTGAGGAAGCTCAGCTACTAACACTCCATCAACTATTTCTTCAGGCTCAAGCCAATAAACATCATCCTGATTATACATGCGAATATTTTGAATTTCTACTGCAGGCCATCCATCAATTTCATCCTCTGGCATATTGAATATAAATGTCACTGTGGCTTTTTCTGTTCCTGTTCTATTCGTGGCTTTTAGTTTGTTTCTTTCAAGAATCGACTTCTTCACATAGCGTTCAATTCCATTTTGGTCCTGCACTTTTTGATATTGACTCTTGTCAAAGTCAATATTAGAAATGCTTTGGAATTGTTGCGGGTGAGAGTGACGACTCTTCAGCACTGTGATTTCATCTTGAGCGATGCCCAGGTTTGTGCCTGCAGTAATCAAGAACAACAGGCAAAATAGATTTCGAAATTTGTTTTTCATAATGGAATAATTTTGGCGTTAAACAAAAAATTTTGTTGCAAAGTTAGTTTTAGGGACATGCGAAAGCCAAATTTTCCATTATGACAACGCTATGACAGGTCGGAGTTTTCCCTATGTTTCATTATAAGGATTAAAGTGCTCGCAATGTTAAGTAGTTGTGAAATAATCGATTAGCGCAAGATGAAACAATGATTTAATGAATTTCATAAAACTGCCATAGTTTGTTTGATTTGTCACTTTTCTATTTAATGATTACTTTTGTAGAAAATAATTCTAATGAAAGATAAGATACTTTTTGCCCTGTTTTTAGCATGTTCTTTCACAAACCTGCTTGCCGAAACGCCTCAAAGCTTTTGGCCGAAGGTCTATCCTCCCGCCGATGCGATTATGGCGCAGTTGGACACTTGCGGCCCGGAAATCTTTGCCGACAAGAAACCGCTGATTGATAAATTGTATCTCATGGCACGACAGCATCCCGAAAAGCCGGCACTGTTGTGGCGTGCAAAGTTTTGGGATGCCAAATTAAGAAGAAATACCGAACACAATTTAGACAACGGTAATCGACTTATCAACGAAGCCTATCAATTGGCGAAGAAAGACATCACATCATACGATTATCACCGAATTTTGTTATTTAAGAATCGCCTTGAATTCCAGCAGAACAGAGATTATTACAATCTTTATGTTTTTTCTAAAAAAGAACTTGATTATTTCAGTTCCATAGGTGATGAACTAAGATCAGCTGATTGTTATACCGAGGTCGGGAGAGTTTATGATGAGTTGGGTATTCCGATTCAAGCATTAGAGAATATAGAGAAATCCTATCAGATTTCAAAAAAGTATGGGAACAAATGGACTTATAGCCGCCGAAGCAATATTGCTTATTGCAAATTCAAACTTGGGCAAAAAGATGAAGCTATTGAAATTCTCAAAAACATTGAAAAAGAATACAAAAATGGTCCTGACAAGAATTTTTATATAAATATCCTTACCAATCTATGCTTTTTTTTATCTGATAGATCAGGAAATGATTTTAATAATTATAGTGAAAATTTGATTGAGAACTTAGAATTTTGTTCTGATGAATTCATTAAACATACGGCACAATTCAATATCTCTGGTTATTATTTCCAAAAGAAACAATATCAAAATTGCATAGCGGTTTTGCTGAATATTTTACCATATTTTAATGATACTGAAGATGCAGTAAGGCAAGGTCTTTGTTTATCTAATTTAGCGTCATGCTATGCGACAATAGGAGATTATAAGAAAGCAACGGAGTATTACGATCAATTAGCACAGTTGCAATTAGCCGCAACCCAAGGCAGAGTCGCCTCCGAAGTCATGAACGCGGAATCGTTGTTGAAGATTAAGCAGTATAACATGCAATTGGAGGAACAGCGTCGAACTAACCGCTTCAGGATGACCGCTATCATCATTGGTTCAGTACTTGTGATATTAGGACTGGTGGGGATTATACTGTTCTACCGTTATCGCAGTCGCAAGAACAAGGTTCAGCTTGAGAACGAGCAACTCAAGAGTGAAAAACAGCAACTGGAAATTGCCTTGCAGAACAAAAAGCTGGTCGCTTCCTCAATGATGTTGGAAGAGAAAGATCAAGCACTAAAAGTGATAAAGGAGTATATCGACGATGCACGAGGACGCGACAGCGTGGCTAAAGATGTGGCGACAAAAATTAATATGGCGGTAAATCAGCATCTCATGTCTGAGAGGGAATGGGAACGGTTTAAATTGTCATTCGAGCAAGTCTATCCCGATTTCTTCGAAGGCCTCTCTACGCAGTATCCTGAACTCACCGAATATGACCTTCGACTGTGCGCATTCTATATGATGGGCATTGACACCAAGCAGATTGCCCTTATTCTCAACGTGCAGCCTCTCTCTATTCAACGTTCCCGCAGTAGAATTCGCAAAAAAATGGCTCTTGACCGCGACACAGATTTCATCACCCATCTTAGGAAATTCAACCCCAAGCAATTCTCCGAATGATAAAATCAATAGCTATATCATTGCAAAAAAATGGGGTGGGGTATTGCTGTTTGAAAAAAGTTTTGTAACTTTGCACCCGCTAAACTCGGACCAAGAGCCGAGAATAAAAACTGAAAGGGGGTTTGATTACCTATCTTTAGAAAGACTTAAAAGACAACATATCACCCATTTAGCAGAGGCAGCAAGTCTGCGCTGCCTTGCCTGAGGCGCTCACAATGTGAGGGTCGCCATGAGGCAAACCGAAGCAGGCAATCACTACACATTATATATAATTACTTGATTACGCAAGGCGCTTAGTGCGCTCAAGCGTGTTGCCGCCACCCCCTGAAAGGGCAAAGGCAACAAATCAAAGAGAAAACAATTTTAAAAACAAAACAATAATAACAACTTTAAAAAAACACTATTATGATCGTAGTACCCGTAAAAGAAGGCGAAAACATCGAACGCGCCCTCAAGAAATTCAAGAGAAAATATGAGAAGACTGGTATCGTGAAGGAATTGCGTGCCCGTCAGGCTTTCCAGAAACCTTCGGTAATCAACCGCAAGAAGATGATGAAGGCTGTGTATGTTCAGCAGCTCCGTCAGGCCGAGCAATAATCTCGTGCTTTCTCGCAGGTGAATGCTCTGCAGGCATTCGCCGCTCAAGAAAAAGAGGATGCGCCCCGATTTAGGGACGCATCTTTTTTTTGTTCAAGCATTGGCGATTACCGGCCAACTGATGAACATCAAAATTGCGAATCAGCGAGTACAATTGGATCACTTGACAATCACCTTGCTACGGTCGTGGATGTAGACACCCGGCGATGAAGGCCTTTCACGATAGCGGATGCCACCAATGGAGTACCAGGCACCGTCGGTTGCGCGGTCTACTACAATGTCGCTCACCGCTGTGGTTGCGTCATGGAACAGTTCACGCCAATAACCGTCGACCCAGTCGTAGTAAGCAGCCACTTCGGCTTCGTCGGCCGAGCCGTCACGCAGGTGGTTGAGCATCTCCATGCCACGCTCGCACACCACTGCATCGGCACGGGTCACCTGCTGCAAGATGCCTGTCTCCTGCTTGTTGATGAGCTTTGAGAGGTCAATGCTGTCAGTGCTCAACACATTGTTGTGGCTAATGCAGAACACGCGGCGCTTGAGTTCGAGCGACCCCGTGCACATCTCACTCTTATAGGTTCCGGCGGCACGTTTCACAACTTGGGGCAACACCAGCGAGGGGGTGATGACAATGGGCACCGTGAGTGAGCCACAAGGCCACCCCATAGCAATCCAGCTCACAGTGTTCACGGCAGGTTCATCTTGCGTAACTCCCTGCATGAGCGATGCCGATGTGCTGGTGTAGCGCGGAATGAAGTTGCTGAAATAAGTGTGCCGCACATCGTCAAGGTCGTCGGGCATATCGTCCCACAAGTTCACTTCACGATCGCCATGATACAGGTAGCGCGGGAGCTCGTGCACCAGTTGAACGGCATCGATTTTGCCACCCTGAAAAGTGTCTTCAAGATACTTGTTAGCAGCCTTGTAGCGCTGCTCCCCCACATGATTGGTAGTCTCATAATAGGGGCTGGTGAACGAGTAGTTAGTGCGTACCAAGTAGCCATTGGGCGCCACGCTTTCATCGTTGGCATCAAACTTGGTATAGCTATGGTTACTGGTCTCGAAAAATGCCACATTGCCCAGCGAGTCCATCACGGCGAAGTTGGTGCTCAGCACAACCGACGACTGTGTCTGCGTTTGTTGCAAGAGCGCCTCAAACTCATCGACTGTGGCACACTGGCCCAGCGCCTTCTTCATCAGGGCACCGGCGCTGGTATTAGCCTTTGAAGTGGGGCTGTTGAAGTAATATGACAGTGTGTTGAGGATAGCGAAGCCCGCCTCGTTGTGGCCATACCAGATGCTGGTGGGGCTCGACGAGGTCGTGTAGTTGACTACGCCTACAAACTGATATTTCGTACCTTTGAGGGTGAGCAGCGAGTTGTTGGCACCGTCGCTCGAATCGCGGTTCTTGAAGATGAAGGGCCTACCGTCGGCAGTCACCTTACCCGAGGCTATCACAGCCGTGCATGCCCATGCCTGGCACACGGCAAGCATTAGGAGCAAAATAGAAATATAGCGTTTCATAATTGTAGAAATAATAGTAGGTTACAAATTTAAACAAAAAAGTTGAGTCATCGCACAAATCAGCTCAAAATTCTTGAGATTGTGGAGCGAGGAATAAAAAAATGATTAAATTTTTTGCGATTTTCTTGTTTTTGTCCCGAAAAAACTCTATTTTCGTAACCGAGAGTGATGCCACGGGTATTGCACAGCAAATGGGCAAGGGAGCCCAAAGCATGAAACTCAGCCCAGTAGGCACACCTATATTATATATAATAATGACGATTGAGAGATTTCTACAATATATAGAGTTTGAATTGCGACTGTCGCGGCACACGGTTTCGTCGTACCGCAACGACTTGCAGCAATTCACCGACTACGTCACCGCCGGCGGCAAGCATCGGCTCGACGTAGCCACCATAAGTACGCACGACGTGCGCGCGTGGATTGTAGATCTCTCGAACCGCGGCATCTCACCCCGCTCCATCAGACGCAAGGTGCAGGCCGTGCGCGCCTACTTCCGTTACTTGCAGCGCGAGGGCGTTGTGACGAGCAACCCCGCTCTCGACGTTGAGCTCTCAAAACTGCCCAAGCGATTGCCGGGCACAGTCAGGGAGAAAAACTTGGACTCGCTACTCGATGCAGAGCTCGATGAGACCGACGCCGAGGCAGTGCGCGACCGACTGGTGCTGATGATGCTCTACGAGACGGGTCTGCGACGCGCCGAGCTGATAGGGTTGCGCGACGCCGACGTGGACACGCGAGCAGGCTCGCTTAAAGTGCTGGGCAAGCGCAACAAGGAACGCATTGTGCCCTTTGGGGACGAACTCGCCAGGCTCATTGACCGCTACCGGGAATTACGCGACCGGCAGTGGGCCGGCTCGGAGACACTCTTCGTGACCGCCGGCGGCAAGGCACTCTACCCCTCACTCGTGTATCACATCGTGCACGACGCGCTGGCGCAGGTGGGCGGCGGCACGCAGTTGAGTCCACACGTGTTGCGGCATAGCTTCGCCAGCACCATGCTCAATCACGGAGCCGAGCTCAACAGCGTGAAAGAACTACTGGGACACTCGTCGCTCGCCGCAACGCAGGTATACACACATGTGACATTTAGTGAATTGATAAATAATTACAAACACGCCCATCCAAGGGCCCTAAAAAAGGAGGTTAATCATGGAAGTTAAAATTAAATCCATCCACTTCGATGCAACCGAGAAACTCAACCAGTTTATTAACAAGAAGACCGAGAAACTCATCAAGCATCATGAAGAAATCTCACTTGCCGAGGTAACACTCAAAGTAGTAAAACCCGAGACAGCCATGAACAAGGAAGCCAGCATCAAGCTTGCTCTGCCGCAACGCGAAGACCTGTTCGCCAGCAAAACGGCCGACACGTTCGAGGAAGCTGTAGACCTGTGCTGCGACGCGCTCAAACGCCAACTCGAGAAGCTCAAGAAAGACAAATAACCGTCCCACGGCATAAAAGCTCTTGCGGCCAGTCTTCAGCGCTCAGCGGTATGGGACTGGCCGCTTGTTGTCCTCAAAACAAGAAATCGCAGAGTCATTGCGCCAACAACGCCGCCACAAGACATTAAGCCCAAATCGATCAACCCCGATCACAAGGCATCAAAAAAGAGAAAATTCGTTTTTTTTGAAAAAAAAGTGCGCGAATATTTGTCAGTTTAAAAATTATGCGTAACTTTGCACCCGCTAACAAACAATGCCGCTTCGGATTGCGACTGAATTTGCCTCTTTAGCTCAGTTGGCCAGAGCACGTGATTTGTAATCTCGGGGTCG
>CAMKGM010000023.1 GCA_946412245.1 uncultured Bacteroidales bacterium | reverse complement strand
AGGATGGATAAGATGCCGCCGTATCTTGTCAGCACAAACGAGGGGCTTGCCATTGAGGTGTACGAGACTGACAGTCCCATGACGAGGCGCATCAAGGAGTTTATGGCCCTTTACTGCATCGCCGACATTCGTATGCGTATGCTCCGCATCAAGGAACTCAAGCGCATTATGGGCTTCCCAAGCGACTACACCCTCATCGGCACTCAGGCAGAGCAAAAGAAATTCATCGGCAACGCCGTCGAAGTCAACATGGCTCGTGTTCTCTGCGAGGCGTTGTGTAAAACTTTAAATGATTTATGAAAACCTATGTAATCACACTTTCAAAGACGTTCCCAGCAACGCACAAGCGCCATGGGGAGCCGACATATTTTCGGGATAAATTTTTTTATCCTGATGTCTTCGGCATGTCAAAAAAATATCACACAATCCGTGCTAATTATGACTTGTGGGAGAAACGTTTTCAGAAAATTGCCGCAGGTGAGGCTTGCCTATCAGTGCGTCAATGGACTGGTGCTCCTTATCGCAGCAAGCAAGAAGAACTTGCTCGTCTTACCCGCGAGGACGGTATTGGTATTCAACGCCTCGATATCGCCAATCTTTATGGATGTGATAGGTTTATCGTAGATTGCTATGATGTAGCATTAAGTAGCTTGGCGTTTAACGATGGACTTTCAATAGACGACTGGCTTGAATGGTTCAAAAACTACGACAGAACCAAGCCACTTGCAATTATTCACTTCACAAAAAAGAGATACTAAAATGAAAGTAAAACTAACAGGGGACTACGCCAGTGGCGAGTACGATACAAAGACGATGAAACTCGTCTGCTTGCCGGGGAGAGGGAAGATCTTATCACGCAATGAAATTGACGCCGACCTTTGTATAGAGGATGACTTCAACGCTTACGTTTGTATAGAGTATGGCTCCAACGCTTACGTTTGTATAGCACAAATCCACATGGGCAACGTAGAGAGTGCGAATGCTCTCTGCAAGGAGATAGTAAGACGATTTAACGATTTTCCGGAAGAATTGAAGCAATGAGCAGAAAGCAGCACATTGAAGCCGGCGCACTCGCCGAGTACGGAAACGAGTGCCGAGCCATGTCACACTTCATCAAGGGCGCAGAGTGGGCAGACGAACATCCTTCGGAACAGACGCTGACCAAAACGGTTTATCTGTACAAGCGTTGGCTCGTCAATCAATCAGAATTAAACTTGATGGAGTTTATCAAAAAAAACTGGAATATCAAAATATGATGAGTTTGTTCCCCGATGTGCCGCCGATCCCCGACTGCTCCGATTTGCTAGCGATACCAAGCATCAAGCGCAGGGGTATGACCCCAGAGATGATTGCCGAAAAGATGCTTGAGAGCGTCCGTTACTGGAGAGCAATCCACCCAGGAAGGGATTGGCTGGCCATCGTTCCTCCTCCGTGGAGGGAATATATTAGTTATAACTTATAAACTACTACAAGTCAAACATTTTAATTCACAAAAACAATGAACTACGAAAGAGAACAGGAACGCGACCATGTGATAGACTTGCTTGCGCAAGGTCACAGCCTTAAAGAGGTCGCAGAAGAGACAGGACTATCAGTCGAGTACATCAACCAACTGCTTAACGAGCACGTCGATCATGGGCAAGAGAAGATGGACAGAGTATGAGGTTTCTTACCTCATCAAACACTATGCTACTCGAACCTGTGCCGACATCGCACAGTGGGTTCACCACTCACCTCGCAGCGTGCAAATGAAAGCCTTTGTCCTCGGCTTGCGCAAGTCAAAGGAATTTAAGGCAGAGCGTAGTAAGGTTGGTCAGTTCCGAAAGGGTCATAAGCCGTTCAATGCCGGACGCAAACAAGAGACGTACATGACCGCTGAGGGCGTCGCCAACTCATCACGCACACGCTTCCGTAAAGGCGAGTGCCGTCAAGACAATCCGCAAAACCGCAAGCCCGGCTATGAATGCCTCAGAACAGAAAAAGGGCGGTCATACTGGTGGATAAAACCATCAAACGGTAAGCGAATGGTACCAAAACATCGCTTTGTCTGGGAACAGGCTCACGGCCCGATACCTAAAGGATGGTGTGTCATGTTCAAGGACAAAGACACCACCAACTGTGATTTGGACAACCTGTACATCATAAGCCGCGGTGCCCAACTGCGAAAAAACTATGATGCTTTGCCAGAAGAACGCAAGGCTGCGTGCAGGGCAAAGATACAGGAAAGCAGGAACGCAAAAATCCGAGCTGACAAGGTTCGCCTCCGCTGGGGGCTGCAGCCATTGACGAGGCTTGTTAAACGTGTGGGAAAATGAAGAGGACTAAATTATCACCCGATAAGCAAGAATTGTTTTGCTCATATACGGCACATGTTACCGCCAAAGGTGCCGGCTCTCCCGACCATCACCTCGGATATGTCTATGACTTCCTGACCGAAGTCGATGAGGTGAGCAAGCGGGGATATACCAAGTATCGCAAATCTCACGCCGCCGAGTTTCACCTAAGTCAAAAGCAGCAAAAAGCCATCGGCGACTTCCTCTCATGGTGTGGAGTGCAAATAGGTGGAGTCAAAAAGCGAGTGCGGGCGAAGGCTTTAGAGAAGCGGTCAAGGCTTGACGAAAAGGCTCAGCAGATTTTGAACGGCTTTTCGGAATGGCTTGTCAAAGAGAACGCATACAGCCAGAACACGGTGAGAGGCTATATATCTGGGGCAAAAGATTTCCTATGCTATTCAACCTCAATTACCACCGAGGTTGTAAAAGGCTATAAGGCTGCCATGGAAGAGCAAGGGAAATTGCCCAGGACAGTCAATAACAGGCTCAACGCTGTTGCGGCACTTGCAAAATATCTCGGCAAGCACATAGAAATCAAGCATACGAAGATACCTCGTACATTGAGCCTTGAAAACGTGCCTACAGAGAAAGAGGTTGAAAAATTACTTGCCTATTGCAAGGCTCACAATGAGAAGGCCTACATTTGGATAAGACTTCTCTCTACCACTGGGGCACGAGTTCATGAGTTCGTGATGTTCACCTACGAGATGGTGGCCGCCGGTCATGTGGATCTCAAGGGCAAAGGAAGCAAGGTTAGGAGATTTTTCTTCACGCCAAAAGTACAGCAGGAGTGTGCCGAATATGCCGAAAGAAACAATTTGCAAGGAACCATTGCCGTCAGTCGAACTGGTGGCGTTTGCTCGACTCGTGGTATAGCCCAACTATTACACACCATGGCCAACCGCGCTGGAGTTGACGCCAAAAAGTGTCACCCTCATGCGTTCCGGCATTTCTTTGCCAAGATGTACCTCAAGCGGAGCAAGACTAAGGACGTGACAGAACTTGCCGACCTGTTAGGTCATAGCGGACTTGACACGACCATGATTTACATCAAGAGAAGTCAAGAAGAACAGAAGCGAATGTTTAACAAAAACGTGAACTGGTAATGAAAAAATCAATAGATAAGTTGGGGGCATACGCTTACAAGACCGGCAAGGACTTTTCCATCGCCTTTGAGGAGATGCTGGACTTTTTCATCGAGACATTCGACACAGACAGGGTAATGCGTCACAAGTGTAACTACCCTGCATTGTTGGCTGAACGAAAGCAGGACAATCCCGATATGTTTGAATTGCTCGTTAGGTGGTTGGAGCTTGCTACACAGGGCATCAACAAAGATGGTGCCTATGACTTCTTCGGCACGATGTATGAGGAAGCTGTCAAAGGCAAGTTTAAGTCATCTGCAATGGGGCAGTTTTTCACTCCGTTGGACCTGTGTCAAGTGATGGCGGAACTTACCTACTCACCCGAAATGCGAACCGTCAATGACTGTGCATGTGGTAGCGGACGAACCTTGCTTGCTCACTTCGTGAAGAGCGACAAAACAAAGTTTTATTATTACTATGCCGAAGATCTTGACCCCGTCTGCGTGAAAATGTGCACCCTTAATTTCATGATACACGGAATGCTTGGCCAGGTTGTCCATCATGATGCCCTTGAACAAAACTTCATCGGTGCTTATGAGGTCAATGAAATCAAATGGCCTATTCCAAATCCATGTTGTTGCATTCGCAAGTTATCGGAGCAGGAATATTGTGCAAGACGAAATGAGCTCACAAAGCGAAGCCTCGCAAAAGAACCAGTTGACCTTTCACAAGAAGCCGAGAAAGTTGTGGAGCCATCATTGCCATCAGCGCCCAAGCAAATGAATTTGTTTAATTTTTAATGAAAGATATATTATGACAGACAAAAAGAAACTACTTTACGTTGATGCCGGCGTTCGCTATTGGGAAGACAGCGAGATTAACGGCATTAGAGACAATAACCTTTATGACTCAAGAGGGGCAGGAGCTCCGGCAATGCCATGTGCAGAGCGAGTGAAGCCTGAGCCGACAACAAACATTTTCAGCGACCATTATCGTTGGAAACCTATTATTGACGTTGAGACAGGTATCATCATCAACTGGAAGAAGGGCGTAACTTCATCAGTACACTACAAAGTGTGCGATGACTGCATGATTACCTACAAAAAGGGTGATGAGGTTCTTTGTAACAACGATGACTATTTTTATGTTCCTCCATTCCTTTCACCAAAGGAAGAGGGTTACGGAGACTACATCATCATGGACATTGACGAGAACGGCCAAATTGGTAATTGGAAACCTAACGAGGTCGAAGAGTGGTATAAAGTGCAAATGAAACATGAAGAATGAAACCGAAATGGCTGTTCAGGTTAGAATACAAAGACGACTCTTGCGGTCTTTGGTATAATGGCAGTGGAGAATGGTGCTTCGAGGAGGGCATAGGTTCTTTAAGTGACTCATGCAAAACAAAATCTTTGCCGATGGATTATGACAAGAGGTATAAACAAGATGGCAGGGATTGGTTCTCATCGTGCAGCAATAAAGAAGATCTGCTTCACTGGTATTCTTTGGAAGATGCAAAGATGTTGCTTGCCAACGGTTTTGTATTTACAAGATACCTTGCCACAGAATATCACGAATATGAGCAGGAAACAGTTTTCATAAAAGAGACCTCGCTAAAAAGAGAGGTAATTGATATTTTCGACTTGTTTAATTAGTAACCACACAATGACGAACTATAAATAATCACAACAATGGAACAGAAACGACAAGTACTCATTACTGACCTTTTGCCAGCGAATTTCGATGACTTGGTTCACAAGCAACTGAAAAAGCACATCAACGAGATTGATGTGACCATCAATCGCAAAGGCGGCGCATGGGCATTGAAGTCCACGCCAATAGTGCGCCTTGCACGGCAGGAGTTGCTCAATGCGGACTACATCTTTGACGAATACAAGCGTGTGCTTGACAAGACCAGCAAGCATCCGAGTGTAGTTAGGCAAGCGATAGCAGACCTCTACGAGTTTGCCACCGCAAAAGCATTACAGGAGGTGTTCAAGGATGCCAATGTCGCCAACGACAATCCAGATCCCATGACACCTCAACGCGACAATGAGGGTATGCCACCAATCCCCGAAGACATTCTTGATGACCTCGCAAAACGTGAGGCGGAAAAACTAAAAGCGAAGAAATATGGACAACAAGCAACTGCTGAACCAACTGCTTAAAGATGTCGCAGCCATCATGCCGACAATGTTGGTCATCGGCTTAACTGAGGACAAGCACGGTGCATTGTTCATGACTTCGCCCGAAAAGACCAGTGAGAAGCGAGCCGAGGATGTGGCTGTCTCCGTTGCCATGATGATGGAGTACAACCCCGATACAAGGCAGATACTGCTTGCTGCCGTGAGCCACTTCATGCAACATGAACCCGACTATCGGCGACAGATGCGGGAGGCACTTGACATCATGGAAAGGAACTCCATAACCCTTACCACGACCGTACAAGACATACGAGGTACGGGGCTTGAAGGCATTTTCAATGAACTGGAGAACGAATATGATGAATATAAACGAACTCATCAACCAGAATGAGCTGCACATGGCGCAGTTGCTCCGTGCGAGGCTCAACGAACTCGGTTTTCCTCCCAATGTATTGAGAATACTCAAAGGGCAAGGGATAACCACTCTCAAGACACTCTGCGACCACACGCGACAGGAGTTGCTTTCTATCCGCTTTCTCGGCGCCACCAATGTGGACGCGATAGAGAGACTATTGAAGACATTTGATTTATCACTAAAACAACCGACATGAGATTTTTTGAAGTAAAAGTCAAACTTGACAAGGTGCTTACTGACGGCACCACAAAGACGGTCAGCGAGACCTACGCCCTCGATGCGATGACGTTCACTGAGGCCGAGGCGAGGATAACAAGAGAGATGCAACCCTACATCACTGGAGAGTTTGCAGTTGTGGGCGAGAAGATTGCCCAGTACAACGAGGTGGTGTTCAATGGAGGCGACCTTTTCTTCTTGGTCAAGTACAACTTTGTCACTCTCGACGAGAAGACCATGAAGGAGAAGCGCTCCCCATTCCATGTCCTGTTCCAGGAGGAGAGCATTGACAAGGCGAAAGAGCACGCAAGAGAACACATGAGAGGTTGCGTCACGGACTACGAGATAGTAGCTATTAAGGAGACTAAAATCCTTGATGTGTTCGTCGGCACGGAAGAAAACGCCCCCGATTAACGTCACCAAAAACTCAACAGCACTATGGACAAACTCGAAATCGCCAAGCAGGTGTGGGTCAACTCAACGGGCAAGCAATATTCAGTTGACCGCCACGCCGGCAAGAACGGCAAATGCGACTACTTGATGATCACCGAACACTCAGGCGAGAAGGGGCAACGGAGATACCGCATCTCCGTACCCCTGCCTATGGTGCAGAAACTCATCGAGGCACTGCAAGAGGCATCGCAGTAATTCATCATAAGTATCACCATTATGACTACTATCAGACCTCCGTAAAATGAACCTATCCAGCAACATTTAATCCGTGAAAAGTCAATGATTACGCTTAACAAATTGACCAAAGAGCTGCATGACGAGATGTTGAGGCGCGACGAAATCACACCTTCCACGTCACCGAGGGCCATGTCAATCCGTGTCTCCCGAGACTGGCGGCGCATGGACGCCTGCCACTGGAAGAAACCGCCGCTGCACCTGACGCAAGATTTCGTGGACGAGCAGCACGCCGATGACGCCTGCCCGACCTACGAGCATGAGTTCAGCGAGCGTGAGGAACTCGCCGCCGACATCATCATCGACACAGCCCTGGCCTTGCGCCAACTGGGATGCAAGAACATCGAGCAGGTCATAAAAGACCGCATCGCTTGGCGGTTGAGGCACAAGGATTGATGTTGCTTTCGTGAGTATTGTTGTATTTGTTTTATTGTTGAAATCCGAAAGCAATGGAGAGAAAAGAAATCGATGTGTCCCTTATCACACCGAATAAGGGGCAAGTCCCGGGACTGCCGAGAAACCCGCGACTGGTGAAGAAGGAGCGCTTCGACACCACCAAGCGGAGCATTGAGGAGAGTCCCGAGATGTTGGAACTCCGCGAACTCATCGTTGTGGAGTACATGGACGGCCACTATGTCGTCGTGTGCGGCAACTTGAGACTTCGCGCCTGCAAGGAACTTGGCTACAAGACCGTGCCGTGCAAGGTGCTGCCGGCGGACACCCCAGCGAAGAAACTTCGTGAGTATGCCGCAAAGGACAACATCAACTACGGCGAGGACGACAAGGACATCATCGCCAACGAGTGGGCTGAGTTCCAGGGTGAACTTGCCGACTGGGGCATGGAGTTCGACACGCCGAAGGCAAAAGACAAGTTCCGTGAGAGGTTTGAGGCGATGGACAACGAGACCGCAGTGTATCCGTTGATACCGAAGTACGATGAGCACCACGAATTGTTCATCATTCAATCCTCTAATGAAGTTGACTCGAATTGGTTGCGGGAGACGCTCGACATGCAGCACATGAGGTCGTACAAGACCGGCAAGGTGAGCAAGAGCAACGTCATCAGCATCCAAGACTTCCGTGAGGCGATAGCCCGAAGCCTGGGAGGGGCGAAGCAATGAGCAAGCTGCGCATCGTCATCCCCTCGCACAAGCGCCATGACAGGGTTTTCGCCAAGTACCTGGTCAACGACCCCATCATCTGCGTGGCGAAGTCGCAGGCGGATCTCTACAAAGAGTTCAACCCCGACTGCGAGATTGTGACCCACCCCGATGACATCATCGGGTTAATCCCGAAGCGCAACTGGATGGCGAAACACTTCCGAGAGCTGTTCATGCTCGACGATGACGTGGACGCCTGCAAGCGGCTCTACTCGGAAAAGGGCGAGAGCGCACGGTTGCGAGACCGAAACGAGATAACGGCGATCATCGAGAACCTCTACGACATCGCCTGCCTCCTCGACGTGCACCTGTTCGGCTTCACCAGTCGTATCTCACCAGTGATGTACGATGAAACCGAATACCTCTCCCTCGACAAGATGATAACGGGGTGCAGCTATGGTGTGCGCTACAACAAGAACACTTGGTGGAACGAGGAACTCCGTCTGAAGGAGGACTTTTGGATAAGCTGCTACATGAAGTACACCGAGCGCCGTGTCCTCACCGACCTGCGCTACAACTTCGAGCAGAAAAACACCTTCGTCAATGCCGGCGGCTTGTCAGCCATCCGCAACCAGGACGAGGAGCAGCGGTCAATCCTGCTCATCCGAAAGTATTTCGGCGAAGCCATCAAGTTGAAAGGCCAAGGCAACAACGGCAAGGACAAAACCAAGTCGCTGGTGCAGTACAACATCAGTGCGTCATTCCCATTTTGATTTGACAAAATTTCACATAGGTTAAAGTGCTGAATTTCAGCCTATATATCGAAAATTTTGACTAACTTTACAGAAAAAATATGGGACATTTCGTACTGAAAACCAAAAACGGATATGACTTCCTTGAATGTGCCAGCGCATTGCAGAAGAGCATCCGACGCAATGACGTGGTGGTGGCTGCGTTCTTCGGGGTCGAGCTCTGGCAGTCAGGCTACGGCAACTATGTGTGGAAAAGGCTCTACACGATAAGCGCCGAGGACTGCTGGGGACTCATCACCCACGAGATTGACGCGCTGCACAACGGCTACGAGCTGGTGAACCGAGGAGCGAAGGAGCCGAAAGGACGCATCTTCATCGGCAAGGCGATCATCCTGCTTTGCGAGTGCTACAAGTCGAGGGACGCAGACCACCTCAACAACCTTGCGGTGGACAAACTCGCCCTCACCGACCAGCGGGTGCTCGAAGCGTTGGACGATGCCAGGCGCGAACCGATTGATGTGCCGGAGTACACGTTTGACGTGCATACTCGCAAGGGAAAGAAAATGGGCAAGACCAAAGAGCAGTTCTTCCATGAGGAGCACGAAGCCCTCACGCCGAGGCTGCCCGGTCTATTCGATAACCTTGTGCCGTAGTTTAACCAGTTAGACCAACAGCACACCCAACTTATTGAGAGCAATCGTTACCGGCAGCGAGGGCTTCATTGGTAAGGCCCTCTGCCGAAGACTTGCACCGCACTTCGACGTCATCCACATCGACACGAAGATTGGCGGTGACGCCGCCCGCATCGAGCCTCTGCTTGCCAACGGCGGCATTGACGTGGTGTTTCATCTTGCAGCCGAGACGAGCGTGTTCAACGACCGCCTCGACGACATCGAAAGGGAGAACGTGCATGCGTTCATGGTGGTGGCCACCGCTTGCCGCCGCTACGGAGTGAAGCTGGTCTATGCGTCCAGCAGCACGGCGAACGCCTGCAACACGACCTCGATGTACGGCATGACGAAGCATTTTAACGAGCAGTTCGCGAAAGCCTACTGCCCGAGAGCGACTGGTGTCCGCTTGCACAATGTGTATGGCCCCTCACCCCGAGAGGGAACTCTGCTGTTCAATTTGCTTAACGAGGAGACCTGCACAATCTACAATGACGGACGCAACGTGCGCCATTTCACCTACATCGGTGACGCGGTGGAAGCACTCATCTACGCCTACGCCAGCAACCGACAACTGGTGAATGCGGTGAACCCTGTGGGCAACACGGTGCGTGAGTTTTGCGACGAGGTGGCCAAGTACAAGCCCCTCAACCTTGACTACACGGACGAGTTGCGGCCCCTCGACAATTTCGAGCAATCGGTAAACGAGACGATTTTCACCGTACCTTTGCCGTACCGAAACATCGAGCAAGGCTTGTCACAGGTGTTTTCGGAACCATCTCTGCGGAGATGAAATAGATGTTTGACTCGACTGCCGGTGTCCTGCGTGACATCGTGGGCCCGGCGGTCTTTAATTTTCAACGACATGGCACAAGACAACAACAAAGACAGACTGACACCAAAACAAGAGATGTTCTGCCAGCATTACGTTGATATAGGCAACGCAAGTGAGGCCTATCGCCTTTCATACAACTGTGCCAACATGAAACCATCCGTGGTAAATGTTAAAGCAAGCGAATTGCTAAAAAACGGTAAGATTACGGTAAGGGTAAACGAGATTATGGCCAAGCGTGCCGAGGAAACAAAAGTTGACAGGAAAAGGGTTGAAGAGGTGCTAATGTGCATCGTTGACCTTGACCCAGCCGAGATGTATTATGTTGACGAGGAAACTGGCAAAGTCAGGCTCAAATCGCCCAATCAGATGCCGACACGGATGCGTAAGGCTCTCAAGAAAATCAAGAACAAGTTAGGCGAGATAACCTACGAGTTTAATGGCAAAACCGAGGCGGCTGCACTGCTGGCCAAAATGAATGGCTGGGAAGCTCCGACAACGGTAAATTTGACAGGAAAAGGAGAGTTATTGCTCGCTCCAAAGAAGAAAGACTGATGATCATCGAAAGAGAACTGTTTTCACCGAATGCCTTTTGGGTATGGCGTTACACACTCGACCCGAGCGTGCGTAACATCGTGCTCATGGGTGGCTCGTCATCGTCGAAGTCCTACTCGGTGGCCCAGTTCCTGTCGATACTCACCTATTGGGAGGGCACAAACCAGCTTGTCATGCGTAAGGTGGGCGCATCCATAGAGAAAACCATCTACACCGACTTCAAGACCGCCATCAACGGCATCGAAGGCCTGGCGGAGCATTGCCGCTTCAAGCAGAACTCCATCATGTTCGACAACGGGGCGAAGATTGACTTCACCGGTCTTGACGACAGCGAGAAAATCAAGGGTATTTCCCAGTACAAGCGTGTCTTCCTCGACGAGCTGTCCGAGTATGAGGAAAGCGACCTCAAGCAGATACGCCTCCGTCTGCGTGGTATGGAAGGCCAGCAGATACTCGCAGCCTTCAACCCCATCAGTGAGGAGCACTGGATCAAGAAGAAGTGGTTCGACCTTGAGGAGTGGCACGAGGTGCCCATGGAACTGACCATCGGCGGCGAGAAGCTGCCGCCTGAGCTGTGCAGGGTGAAGGCCGTGCTGATGAACTCTCCGAAGATGATACTCAACCACCGCACGGGAGAGTTCGAGGAACACGCCCCCGACACCGTCATCATCCATTCCACCTACTTGAACAACTTTTGGGTAGTGGGTAGCCCTGATGGGAAGTACGGCTACTACGATTACCAGGCTATCGCCAACTTCGAGCGTGACCGCATCAACGACCCCGACTACTTCCAGGTCTATGCGCTCGGTGAGTGGGGGCACATCCGCACAGGAGCGGAGTTCTTCCCCTCGTTCAACCGTGGTGTGGTGTGTGGCAAGTTTCCATTCAACCCCGAATTGCCCATTCACATCGGCATGGACTCCAACGTGCTGCCGTATGTCACCGCCACGTTCTTCCAAAAAGAGTATAAGCCCGACGATGTTCAGCAAGTTACGCAGTTTGATGAGCTGCCGATAGAGAGCCCGAACAACTCGGCACGCAAGGCCGCAAAGGTGATAGCCGCGAAACTTCGGGAATACAACTACACTGGCAAGGTCTATCTGCATGGCGACGCGTCAGGCAAGGCGGCGAACACCATTGATGAGAACAACCGCTCGTTCTTCGACCTCGTCATTGACGAATTGGAGCATGAGGGCTTTGAAGTGGAGGACTGTATCGGAAACAAGAACCCTGCCGTGGCAACTACTGGCGAGTTCATCAATGCCGTGTGGGATGGTCGTGTGCCGGGTGTGGCTATCCGCATAGACAACGACTGCACCACGTCTATTGACGACTACCAGGCTGTGCAGAAGGACGAGAACGGCGCAATCGCCAAGCAGAAAGTGACCAACCCAGTGACCAAGCAGAAGTATGAGGCGCATGGTCATGTCAGCGATACGCTGCGTTACGCCGTGCACGACTTGTTGCGTGCCCAGTACACGGAGTTCAGCATGGGGCGCAAGCGGTCAATCTACAGCGAGGGCGAGTTCAAGTTCTTTAACCCTGCCACCGAGTACGACTACGAGCAGGCAATCGTGTATGTGCTGCCGTCGTTCGGTGGCCGTTTCGCCCTTGCTCGTCTAGCCCGTATCGCCGACCGATGGCACCTCACTGATGTGCGCCTGCGTCCTGTAAAGGGCAACGACGAAATGGCGGGGTGGATACGCTCGTTCACCGCCACGATGTATGTCGTGGAGTGCCAGCAAGCCTACTTCCCGATGGTGCGCGACCTGCGCAAGGACCTGCCACAGGTGAATGTGCTGAAACTCGGCAGCGACCACCGCGTGCGTATCTCGGCGATGAGCGACTGGGTGCGTGCCCATGTCCACCTCGACCCCGAGAAGATGAGTGAGCCTGAGTATGCCGCGTTCATGGGCGACGTGCTTGACTACAACGAACAGTCGCCGGCAGAGCAAATGGCAGCCTCGGCGGTGCTTTCGGGTTTGGCTCGCATCATCATTCGTGGTGTGTAAGCACGGATGATTTTCAATGAGTTAGCAAAGGTTAAGGCGTTAAAAAACGGCGAGAAAATGAACCGACTTTGTTCTTTTGGTACTACTTTTGCATATATAAATTAAAACACTATAAGTCAAACATTTAATGCATCTGCGATATGGAAACGAACATCAGATTTCCGCACGACTTCTACGAGAACCTCTACGAAGAGATTATGAACCATGAGTTCAACCCCGAGAGCGAGGACGACACAAGCTGCTCAATGGAGATTGAGATTGGCAACTTCACCGTCCATGTGAGCGCCACCTTCGAGGTGAATGTCGTGGACAACAGCTTCGACCACGCCTTCGGAACCGAGTACATCTATGACCTTGAGGTCGGCGACCTCACCGACATCGAGATTGAGGACATTTGGTACTACGATGACGAGACCGATTTGGAAGCAGAACTCACCGAGCAATTCGACGAGAAGCGCTTTTGGGAACAATTCAAGCAATATGCCATCAAGCGCGAGGGCATCTTCATTCGCTACGGCGATGAGGTGGTGGTGAAGCACTCAACGAATCGGGGTGCATGGGAGAGAATGACGTTCCTCTACTATGACACTCGCCTCCGCGTTGCAGTCTGCACTCGCAATATCCGCTCCAAGTACATTTGGAAGAAGCAGTACAAGTGCATACTCCCTGCCACCACTGGCGCATTCTCAATCGTCGGCAAGACGAACTACTACCTCAGTTCACGAGTGTAATTATTTCTCTACGAGAGCAAATTTATTTATTACGCTATATTTCAACCCTTTAAGCAAACAAACCATTATTTTACGCCCCCTTTCTGTTCGTTGGTCGGTTTTCAAGAATTTCACGTTCTGCGAAACCGACCTTTTTCGTCTTTACCTTTGCCTTGTTCAACACGAAAAAGCGCATGGGCATTCTAAAGACATTAGGTTTCATCACCAAGAGCGCCACCCCGGTAGACGGCGGGCAGTCCGAGAGCAGCAGCGACATTGCACAACGCAGGTTGCGGCTGATGCACGAGATTGCCATGCCTTATGTGGCAAACGCCAACTGGGTGACGCTGTTCAACACCATCCCCGAAGTGGCATGGCCGGTGAACTACATCGCCAGCCGAGCCGCAGGCGCGAGGTATCTGCTGAAGAAGTTCAAGGACGACACTGTTGTCTGGGACAATGACTTCGCAAACAACTTGCTGGTGAGACCAAATGCCTTTGAGTCGTGGTACCGTACCCTTTGGAAGCACTTTGCATACAAGCTCGTCACCGGCAATTCCTACATCAAGGCTGCCATGAGCGATGCCTTTGCAGGGGCGAAGACAATCTACAAGTGGTGTGACCGCTACGTCACACTGGAAGCCCCCTACGTCTCCATTGAGTACAAGCAGCCCATGGGCGACATCTACGGGGTGAGTGACATCGAGGACGTGGTTAAAGCCTACTATCACGACTACGGCACATTCGTTCACCGTCCTATCGCTCCTCAGTGCGTGTTCCACGATGTGGACGACACGTTCGGGTTCTACAACGGCGACCCGCTGAAAGCCAAGAGCCGCCTCATGGCAGTGCTTAAAGCAATCAGCAACCTCATCGCCGTGTATGAGGCGAGGAACGTCATCTACGTCAAGCAGGGCGGTCTCGGTTGGCTGGTGAGTGAGATGAGCGACGATATGGGTTCTCGTGCCTTGACAAAGGAAGAGAAGAAACAGGTACTCGAAGAGGCCGACAAGATGTACGGTTTCGGCGAGGGCAAGTACCCTTACGGCATCAGTGACGTGAAGATGTCGTTCATCCGCACCAACCTTTCGATTACCGACCTCCAGCCGTTCGATGAAACGCTTGCCGACGCGGTGATAATCGCCGGCATATACGGCATTCCGCCCGTGTTGATCCCTCGCAAAGACCAGTCAACGTATGCTAACCAGGCGAACGCTGAGAAAGCGGTGTACTCGTCGGTTATCATTCCGCTGGTCCAGCGGTTCTGTCAGGAGTTTACCCATTTCCTCGGTCTTGACCAAGACGGCTTGTACATTGACGCTGATTTCAGCGATGTGGACTGCCTGCAAACTGGCAAGAAAGAGGAACAGGAAGTGAACCGCTTCATCAGCGACCGCTGTAAGATTGAGTTCGAGAGTGCGTTGATCACGCTCAACGACTGGCGGGCTCAACAAGGATATGAACGGGTGGAAGACCCACTCTACGACAAACTCGTGAGTGAGATGACGCCCGAAGACATAGAGAGAGTGAAATTATTTACCAACCCCAAACCCCAACAAGAAGATGAAGGAGATTTATCAACGCCTTCTGTACAAGACGAAGGCGAATGATTTGGACGAGGCGAAAGGCATCGTCACGGTGGCCGTCAACGGCATCGGCATTGTTGACTCCCAGAATGACATCTCAATGCCGGGCTCGTTCAACAAGACGCTCAAGGAGAACATCGCACGCATGAAGTGGTTCTTGAACCACGACACGACACAGTTGCTCGGTGTGCCCTTGAGTGGCGAGGAGAAGGACGGGAACCTCGTCATGGTGGGTCAGCTCAACCTCGCCAAGCAGATTGGGCGCGACACACTGGAAGACTACAAGCTGTATGCCGCCGCCGGTCGCACGCTGGAGCACTCGATAGGTGTTCAGGCCATCAAGCGCGACCCCGAAGACAAGCGAAAGGTTCTCGAGTGGAAGATGTGGGAATACTCGACGCTGACCTCATGGGGCAGCAACCCGCAGACGTTCCTCGTAGGGATTAAGAACGATGATCCGGCGACAGTTCGGGAAAACATCGAGTTCATCCGCCGCGCTTTGCAGATGCGCTACACGGACGAACGTCTAAAGCAATACGAGATGAGACTTGACATGCTGAACAAAGCGCTTGAGGGCGCAGTCGTAGTGACTTGCCCCCATTGTGGGCAAGAGTTTGTGTGGGACGAAGCCGAACGGCACACCTTCGACCAGCAAGTGCTGGATGCCGCCAACAGTTACCTACGTTGGCTTACCGAGGGTATCGTCCGCGAGGAGATGAGCAAGCTGAAGCCCGAAATCCGCGCCGCAGTGCTTGCCATCCTCTCGCCTGTATTGAGCAAGTGTGAAGGCAAGATTGATGCAGAACTTGTGCAGAAGTCGCTGGCTGACCTCGCCGAGTATGCCTATTGTCCGCACTGCTATTCGAGAGTATATAGTTCGAGTATCACGCTTGGGCAGGAAACTTCTGTTGCCGAGAAGACCGAGGACGAGCCGTCAGAAGACACTCGTGACGAGGACGAGGAGCAGAAGGAGAAAGCCGCCGATGGCACTTTCTTCGGAAGCCTCAACGCTGCTATCGAGAAACATTAACCACTTAAATTTTAATTTTATGGCCTTTAAGAAGGTAACCAAATCGGACTTCGGCTACAACCTTGAGAACATCAAGGATGCCGAGCAGAAGAGTTTCATGGAGAATATTCTTGGGGCGATGTGCGATGTTGTCAACAAGGCAATGGAGGGTGCCATCACCGCCGAGGACATGAAGGCTCAGTTTGAGAGTATCAACGAGCAGCTGAAGGGCTACGATGCCGAGAAGTTCGCTCAAGTAGTAAAGGACAACGAGGAGTTGCGCAACATGCTCAAGTCTGCGATGGAGGCTATCTCCAAAGCCCAGGAGCGTGGTGGCAGTGCTGCCGTTGATGGCATCAGCCGTTTCGCTGAGAAGCTGAACGAGATGTACGAAAGCGAGAAGTTCAAGGATTTCATTGAGGGTCACACTCGCAAGACTGGTGTGTTCACCGGTTTCTCGATGAAAGACATCACCCCCGACAGCATGACCAACGACTACACGGGCACGAACCTCATCACCCAGCAGCAGAACCGCGTCGTGAGCAAGTACGGTCCCAAGAAGCTGCATATGCGCGACGTGATGACTTCGCTCACTGGCGACCCTGCTTTCCCCAACCTCGCCTATACCGAGATTGAGAGCATGGATCGCAACGCCCGCTACGTTGCAGAGAATGGCCGTCTGAGCCAGTCGCACATCAAGGTGAAAGAGAACACCGTAGCCGTTAAGCGTCTCGGTACGTTCCTTGCCATCAGTAAGCGCATGCTCAAGAGCCGCGCCTACATTCAGTCGTGGATTGTCGCCATGCTGCCCGAGGCAGTGTACCGCGCAGAGGACTGGAACATCTTGTTCGGTGACGGTAACGGCGAGAACCTGGACGGTATCGTCAACAAGACTGGCGTGAAGAGCGTCGAAAGCATCATCACCGAGTCTGTCGTGAGCGGTAATGCCGGTAGCGTGAATGCTGTCGCTGCATTCACCCTTGACGGCAGCAACAACCCCAATGCGGGCATCGTGGTGACTTTCACCAATCCCCAGCCCGACATCATCGACGGCATGAAGATTACGTTTGCCAACGCAGTCGTGAACACTGGCCTCAACGCCACCTTCGATGTCATCAAGATGAACGACCGTCAAATCCTCATTCCGTCTCTGACCCTCATCGGTACAGAAACCGGTGTGGCGAGCATGACGTTCAACGTCAAGAACAGCGGTTTCCAGAGCATCGACGAGCCTAACAGCTTCGACGCCATCAAGACCGCTTTCGCCGTGATGACTTATGCCGAGTTCAAGCCCACCGCCATCGTGCTCAATCCCATCACCGTCAACATGATTGAGGCTGAGAAAGACACGCTGGGCCGCAACCTGGGTCTTATCGTGGACAACGGCGGCGTGAAGTACATCGCTGGTCGTCCTATCATCGAGTACGACGGCATTCCTGCTGGCAAGTATCTGCTCGGCGACTTCAGCGCAGCCGCTGCTGCCCTCGTGGACTACACCAACCTGTCGTTGGAGTGGGCAGAGGATGTGGAGAGCAAGTTGACCAACCAGGTCATCCTCATCGCTCAGGAAGAGATTATCTTCCCGATCTACAACCCATGGGCATTCGCTTATGGCGACCTCGCCACCTTGAAGTTGGCTATCACCAAGCCCAGCGACTACGACTTCCGCGTGCAGCCCACCGCTACGGTTGGCCACACCAGCGGAACAGATGACACCGTTGAGTTGTCCTACACCACCAAGCCTCTTGGCGCACAGGTGACTTGGACTTCGAGCGACAGCACTAAGGCCACCGTCTCTAACGGCGTTGTGACTGGTAAGTCTGCCGGCACCGTTATCATTACTGGTAGCGTGAGCGATGGAACCAACACCTACACCGACGTCTGCGTCGTAACCGTATCGTGATGAAGTACATCGTATCAGGTCCCGCACTTGACAAGGTTCTACGAGAGAACCGCATCCGCATAGCGAGGGGGGAGATTAAGTTCACCCCCTTCGTGGAGGCGGCTCCAGCACCTGTCAAGGACGTTCCCGAAACTCCCATAGAGGATGTCAAGGACGTTCCCGTCGTTGATGACAATGTTCCAGCAGAGGAGAAAAATGTAGACACTCCCTCCGAGGAAAGCAAGGACGAGGTAATTGAGGACAGCAAAGATGTTGTACCCGACGACTCCAAGGACGTTGCTCCAGTTGAGGACAGCAAAGATGTTGCCCCCTCCGAGGAAAGCAAGGACATTCCCCCTGTTGAAACCAAGTCGCCAAAGAAAGGCAAAAAGTAATATCGACCCATGAACCTCATAGATTGCTCATATTTCTACGTCGGGCCGCTGCAGATCATGAACGCACGTCCCATTGACGACATCGACAACAACGCTATTGCCGTTCAAGAGACCATCACCGGTTACATTGAGCGGTACCAGGGCGAGTTCCTGTTGAAGATGGTCGGCAAGGAATTGTCCGCCGATGTGAACGCCTATCTCAAAGAACGGGGTAAGGACGAGAACTACACCGACGAGGCGATGGAGGAGTTGTGCGAGAAACTGCGACCCTCGTTCGCGCACTATGTCTATTTCAAACTCGTTGGAGACGTCAACCAAACCATGACCATTACCGGCTTGATGAAGTTGAAGTCTGCCAACGACAACCAGGCACCTCGCCAGCGCATGGTGAAGGTGTGGAATGACATGGTGGAGTTGAACAAGCAATTCGTTGCATGGGCGGAGGAGAGCGACTATGATGTGTTCTATTATGTCGATATGGTAACTCCCATTAACCAGTTCAACTTGTGATGGACCAGATAGAGGAAATTTTCAAGAGTGTAGTCGATGCTGTTGGTCAGGCAGTGACCATCATCAAGACCAAGCCTGACGGCACCACCGACGAGGTGTCGCCTGTTGACGTGAACTATATTTTCGGCTCTGCGCAGTATATCAAGGACATGCTCGACGAGCGTTCGAAGGGTGCTAATGCCATGCCGGTGAAGTTCCCATTGATTGCTTTGCAGACACCGAACGTGATTACCGTTGACAGTGCCGATTACCAGTACAAGACGAAAATCAACCTCATCATCGCCTGTTCGTCTAAGAAAGACTGGTCTAATGAGAAACGTATGGAGACCTCGTTCAAACGCATATTGTTGCCTATCTACGAAAAGTTGATAGAAGTATTGTTGGCTGACCCCCGTTTCGACTGGGGTTATGGCGAGACCGAGTTCGTCCCCCATACGATGAGCAAGAACTTCGACTATGGCCGTTACGGTGCGGTGACACCGAGTGGTCAGGAAGTGAGCGAGCCGATTGACGCAATCGACATCCGCTCTTTGGAAATCAAAGTAAACAATCAAACCTGCAGATAACTATGTCAAGAATTCGTTCCTGTGCCAGCAACAGCTTCTCTACTGGCAAGTCGGTTTGCGAAATCGACTACGACAAAATCAAGTACCTCCTGCTGACCAAGCACGGAGTGAAACTGGAGTATGACACGCTCGACAATCTGCGTGCTATGTGTCATGCTGACCTGCCTAACCGCGCCTACGGCTTTCCCCAAATCATCAACTGGGAGCCCAACGGCGGCGAGGTGCAGACCTCACAGGTGGGTTACGGCCCCAACGTGTACAACGGTGTAAGCGCACGCACCGATGCGTTCACTCTCGACAAGTACCGTCACTATCTGCGTGCCGAAATCCTCAAGAACGTTGACGAGGAGTTCGACATGTACCTCATCGACGCGAAGAACAACCTCTACGGCCTCAACGACGGCACGGAGACCCTCGCCGGTATTCCTGTGACCATCTATCCGAGCGGCAACGACCACCCGGGCGCAAGCGACAAGGCTTCGCTCGCCGTGAACGTGTCGTACATCGACGTTGAGGAGTACATGATTAAGCTTGACGTTGTGCATCTCGAGTTCTCGGCCGGATCGGCTGTCTATGGCTTGATGCCTGTGACGCTGGAGAAAGTCGGTACCACCGGCAACAACTACAAGTTGGTTGAGTTCTACGGAAAGGGCGACGCCACCGCCAAGTATGGCGAACTCATCGCCGACAATGCCTCGAATGTCCTCACTGGTGCTACCGCCGCCACCTACGACGCCGCGAACAACTACCTCACCATCACGCTGGCCAGTGGCACGACCACTCCCACGCTGAAACTGGCGAGCGTTCTCGCGACTAACGGCATCTACGGCATTGAGCCATTCGTAGGCTGATGTACAAGTATGAGGGTGTAACCTTTGTCACGGAAGCGGTCAAAGCGATGTCGAAGGAGGTGTTCATCAAACTCCACATTGACAACTTCTGGCTTGACCGTGACAAAGAGACGCGCAAAAAGATGTTGGCGGACGTCTATGAGCGCATCGCCGGTAAGGAAAAGAAAGCCTAATTCCCCCATTAACTCCCGACAGGGTGCGCGCCGCCGAGTGTGACGTGCACCCTTTTTTCAAACCGACTATGAACATCAAAGAAATGCGCGAAAAGATACGGCGCACAAAGGACGGCATCAAGCCGCAGATAGTGCAGTGCATGGGCGACAACAAGCACGAAATGGTTGTGTCCGTGCGCGAGCAGCTGTGGTCGGGTATTGATGGCCGTGGCGCACCGCTCTCGCCGTCTTACAGCCAAGACCCATACTTCCGTGACCCGCGTGCAGGGTTCTTTGACGAGGATGCCGACCACTGGGTGTCGTGCTTCATGCACCCCGAGCGTTACATCGCCTGGAAGCAGCGCATCACGCCGCCGTCGGCGAGCCAGCGTCTGGGACTTCCGGCGAGGTCGAGCGACACGCCGAACCTGTTCATCGTCGGCACATTCCACGGTTCTATCGACTCCAAAGCTACCCCGCAGGGTGTCGAAATCTTCACTTTTGGCTGGGACGAGGGCCCCGCCGTGGAGCGCAAGTACGGCTCGCAGATCTTTGGCCTTGCCGAGCCCTCGGTGGGACATTTCAACGAACATTTTCTATGGCCGTGGTTACGGCAATGGTATTCGAGGGTATGAGTTGCAGGTGCATTCATGAGCAATGGCAGAGGGACAGGGCCAAGCAGCGCGACCTCGCCAAGAAGACCGCCCTGCTCGAGGGCAAGGCGCAAGTCCTCTACAAGACCCCCGAGGGGTTCTTCCGCTTCGTCACCGAGGGCGAGGCTTATAACGGAACATTTGAAGAAATCATAACGCAGTATTGAGATGAACGAGACACTGATTACCGACCTTGTGTCGCAGCAGGCGTTAGACCAGCTGGAAGAGTTGGACCGCAAGATGGAGGGCACGCTGACGCAGTTCCAGAATTGTGCCCGTGAATTGGCGCAAGGCATCAAGGTCCCTGTGGTAGTTAACGGCGACCTTGAAAGGCTTCGTGAGCTTACCAGCAACACCTTTCAGCAAGCGAGCCAGGCCACACAGCAATACACCCAGCAGTTGCAGCAGCAACAGCAGATAATCGGGCGCACCACCGCCGCCATTGCCGAGCAGTTACAGAGGCAGGCACAAGCCAATGAGGCCACACGTCAGGCGACAAGCGTCAATCGTGAGGCGATGGCAGTCACCGACAAGGTACTCGGCTCGTTACAGCAGAACATCCACCTGCAAGCGCAGTACAAAATACAAATCGCACAGGTCAACAAAGAGATGAGTGACTTGAAAAAGCGGTTTGACAACGGCATGATTACCCAACAGCAATATGCCGACAGGCTCGCACAAGTTACTGCGAGGAAGACAGAACTAACTGTTGCTTCACAGAAGTTGCAGAGCATCATCAATGCCGACCAGAAGATAATGAATAGCGCAGAGGGCAGTTATGAGAATATGTCCCAATCACTTGTGCGTCTGAAACAAGCCTTGCGAAGCGATGATGCGACTTCTCTCACTACCGAGGAATTGCAGTTGCTCATTCAATCCGAGCAGCAGTTGAGCAACGAACTGAAACACCAAGACGAATTGATGGGTGAGCACCACCGCAATGTAGGTGATTACGCTATCGCCCTGCAAAATGGTGTCGCTTCGATGGATGACCTAAACAGGGTGTTGGGCATGAATGCCGCCACCATTGAGGGTTGCATCGAGCAGAACAAAGCCCTGGAAGATGCGAAAACCAAACTTGACACACAAGACGCAAACTATGCGCAGACGCTGGAGCGCATCAATGCCAAGATTGCCGAGAACAAGCAACGCATTTCCGATGTGAGCGACATTCTCGGTGTGCAGGCTCATTCGGTGGAGGAAGCCGAGCAACAGAACCGCAGGCTCGCTGAGGCATTGAAGCTGATTGATGACCGCAGTGCAGGAGCAGCGGATAAAATCCGCACCTATAACGCGCAGATCCAATCGAACAAGAACTATATTCAGCAGAACGCAGGGAGCCTTCGTGACAATGCCCAGGCGAGCAATAACCTGTTCCAGCAAATCACAAATCTTATAGGAGTGAACAACAACTTCGGCTCGTCGCTGAAGTCGCTGTCTGCCAATGCCGCACAAGGAGGGTCAATGCTTACTGGCATGGGCAATAGTCTTAAGGCTTTCGGCAATACATTGCTCGGTTTGCTCAAGAACCCATACGTTCTCGCCGTCGCAGGTGTGGTCGCGGGGTTCAAATGGTTCTACGACTACAACAAGGGACTGGTAGAGGCCAGCCGCCTGACCAAATATTTCACAGGGTTGACAGGTGATGCCATGCGCTCTGTCCGTGACAACGTGCAGGCAGTCGCCGACACATTCAACCAAGACTTTACCGCTACGCTGAAAACGGCAAATGCCATCGCCGCCAATATGGGCGTGAGCGTGAACGAGGCGACCGATTTAATTGCAAAAGGTTTCGCCGCTGGCGGTGTGAATAGCCAGCAGTTCCTCTCCAACCTTGAACGCTTCGCGCCCACCTTCGACAAGATGGGCATGAGTGCCGAGGAGATGGTCGCCGCCATGTCACAAATAGAGAAAGCTGGTGTAAACTCGCAGCGTGCCTTGACCGCTATGGGCAAAGCCTCGTTGCAACTGCGCACCATGAGCGATAAGACCGCAGCTTCGTTGAAGGGCATCGGCATTGATGCCGCCGAGATGAGCCGACAGGTACAGAATGGCGAGAAGTCCGTCAGTCAGGCTATGAGCGAGATAGCCGGAAAACTCCAAGAGATGGGAAGTGACTCAAAAGAGGCTGCCATCGTGATGAAGGAGTTGTTCGGTGCACGGGGTGAGTCCGCCATCGGTGAGGGCTTCATCAACTTCCTCGCAGAGAGCAACAAGGGCATGGAAGAACTGCTGGGCAAGGAGGATAGTTTACAGCGGTTGAAGCTGAAAGAGGTCGAGGTGAACAAAGAGCTCGAGGATGTCGTCGCCTCGTTGTTCGACATCACAGGTGGAGGATTTGAGAGCGTGACCACCAAAGCGAAAATTTGGATTAAGGAGGGGCTTGTCGCCGCCATCAAGTGGGTCGTTGACCTCATCAACTATTTCATTGACTGGTACAACGAGAGCCTCGTTGTGCGCGCAGGTGTCCAAGCGATTTACAACGGCTGGCGCACGACATATGCCGCATTGAAAGTCATCTTCAACGTCATTATCGATGCAATCAAAGCCATGGGCCGTTCGCTCCATGCGCTTGGCGATATAGTGGAGGGCGTGTTTACGATTAGTCCCGAAAAGGTTGCCAGTGGTTTCAACCAGCTCATGGACAACTTCAAGGTCACATGGACAGAGGTGGCCAACGATGCGAAAGCTTTTGGCACGGAAATCGGCAACAACTTAATGGATAGCATGAATGCCGTGCTGCGTCCCAAGAAAGTTGCCCTGCTTGATTACAGCACTGTTGGCAGTGCTGATGTCGGTGGCGGAGGAACTGGGCGCATCAATGGCGGTGGCGGTGGAGGCTCTGACACCGAGGGCAATGGCGGTGGCAGGTCAAAGGCGTTGGATAAAGCAGCACAGGAAGAGTTGAAAATCATTGAGAAGCTTGAAGAGGCTAAAATCAATGCTATGGAGGACGGCATCGCTAAGACCCTCGCACTCATTCGCCTTGAGTATAAAAAGAAGCTCGATACCATCAAAGGGAACAGTGAGAAAGAGCAGCAGTTGCGAGTCGCCCTCACTAAAGAGTGCGCTGTCAAGGTCGCCCAAGCCCAAGCCGCCTACGACGCGAACCGAGCCGAGATAGACCTCAAAAACCGCCTCGCCGCTGTCGAGGAAGGAAGCGAGGAGGAATACCACCTCAAGATGGTTGAACTTGACAGGCAGTATGAGTTGGAGGTAAGAGAAGCCGCCAAGACTGGTGCCGACGTGCAAATTATCTTCGACAAGTACAACAAGCAGATACTTGACTTGAACCAGAATTACCTCAAGAAACGCCTCGACCAAATTGCAGGCTCCGCCGCTATGGAGCAAGCCGAGCAAGACGCAATATTACAACAACGTCTCGCCGCACTCAAGATGCATGAGGCCGAGGAAATCAAAGCCGTCGGCCACAATGAAGCTGCGATACAAGCAATTCGTGACAGGTATGCCAATCTATCAGCCGAGGCACAGGAGCGATATGCCATTGAGACAGCCAAGAGACAGATGGACGCTTACAAGAAACAGCTTGAGGCATTCCGTGGAGATGGAACTTTTGAGTATTTCGTAGACGACCTCAGTAACGTTGAAGCCAACGCTGATTTGCTTGAAAAGATGGGTATGGCGCATGACGAAGCCGTACAACTCGCGCAGAATATGGCAAAGGCGCAGGCTGACATCGCTAATGCGGAGGCTGACGCAGAGATAGCCGCAATCCAGCGTGTCAATGATGCCGACAAGAAGGCTCGTGACCAGCGCATAGAGAACGCCCAGGAATGGGTGCAGAAGGCCGGCGAAGCCATTCAGCGCATCGGCGAGTTTATGTCCGCCATGTACGACAACCAAATCGCCAAGATTGATGAACTTCTTGAGGCCGAGCAGCAGCGTTACGACCAAGAGGTGGAACACATCGAGTACCTCGCCGAGCGTGGTGCCATCACCAGTGAGGAGGCCGAATTCCGCAAGCGTGAAGCCGCTGCCGCCACCGCTGCAAAGCAAGAGCAGTTGGAGAAACGCAAGGCGCAACTGGAATATAAGAAAGCCGTCATGGAGAAAGCGAACAGCATTGCTCAAATCGGCATCGCCACCGCTCTCGGTATCATGCAGGCTCTCGCCATGTGGCCACCGAACATTCCACTTTCGGTGTTTGTCGGCGCGATGGGTGCCGTGCAAATCGCCACCGCGTTGGCGCAGCCCATCAAGGCTTATGCCGATGGCACGAAGAAGCCTCACCCCGGTGGCCTCGCCCTTGTGGGTGATGCAGACAAAGCCGAGTTGGTGCTGTACAACGGCAAGGCGTGGGTCACTCCCGACAGCCCGACGCTTGTGGATCTGCCGAAGGGCGCGGAGGTGCTACCCGATGCCGAGCGTGTCGCCCTCATGGGAGCGGTGTCGAACATTCCTCGCGACCGCTTGACGGGTGCGCCGATCATCATCAACGACTACACCGCACTGGAAGGCCGTGTGGCGAGCAACACCAAAGCCGTGACCCGAGAACTACGAGACTTCCGCACTGACATGGCGCGCCAACTGAAACGCCAAAAGTTTAACGCATACATCGCCCGTAGAATATGATTGAACGACTTGACCAACTGACGTTGCAGAACCTTATAGACTTGTCGTGTGGTGACAGGTCGGTTCTGCTCGTGGGTGACGAGAAACCCACCGAGGAAGAGATGATAGAGCGAGCCGCCCGACTGCTCGATGAGTACAAGAGCCTCGCATCGCCGTCACAAGCGAAGATAGATATGCTCGAAGCCGAGGAACTGCTGAAACTCCGCATGAAGGAGAAGTGTTTGCGGCTGTGCTTCGCGCTTTGCAGCCAAGACCGCCCCGACATGGCGAGGGACGTTCTGCTCGAACTTGACGTATCGCCCCACCTCATTGACACCGACGAAAAGGTGAAGACGCGCTGCAAGGCGATGCTCGACGAGGTGGTGTATGAAATCAAGCGTCACGAGGAACTTAGTCAGGAAAAAGTGACTAAGATAGTGACTAAGACGCAAGACATCCGCAAGTCATGGTACAGTGAGATTGCTTTCGTGATGTCGATGTTGAAGACCAGCATTGACCCTGCCACGCTCAACGCCGCCATCTATGCCAACCTGGTCCATTCTGCCAGCGAGCGGAGCAAAGCATTGGCGAAGATGCCTCCCAGTATGGGAATGTTCCTGTAATCATTCAGTTTGCCTACCTATATACTGCGATTGTTGGAGGGTGCGGAATATTTCGCGCCCTTTTTTGCGCAAAAATCGCCCAAAAACTGACTAAAATCCGTCCAAAATCGGCCTAAAATAGCCCTCAAAGGGCACTATTTCGCTCATTTTTCTCTCCCATTTCACTCAATTTTCGGCACTAAAACGCCCATTTTCAAGGCATTAAAAGGGCAATTTTCACCCTAATTTGTGGCCAAAAGAACGGTAAAATCACAATAATTCACAATAATTATATTAAGTGTGTAAGAGTGTGGCACACTCATGTAGTTACTTTGCACCCACAACAGCACGCCTAACTAAAAACACACAATAAAATGGGAAGAACACAGCAACAAATCCGCAGACTGCGCAACGAGGTGCGTGCGGTGCGAAAAGACATCGACCACATGAAGGCGATGCTTGAGAGAGAAAGAAGGATGGACAACCTTATCAATGAGATGAAGCAAGCGGCCCGGCAGATGCTTCTGATGAGCCATGAACTTTGATGCAGCTATCGTGGAGGCGTACTACTCGCTCTTGGCGATAGCGAGTAGGTACTACTATCACGATGACCGGGCGCACGATCTTGCCGCCGACACGGTGGTGAGGGCGCTGGAAGCCCGCGACCGCTACGACGAGACCCGTCCGTTGCTCGCATGGTGCCGGGTTATCATGCGAAACCTTTGGACGAACACCGAACATAAACTATCCGTCACCCAGACCCAGCCACTTGGCGATTGGGATGAGCCAGGAGGAGAGGAAGCCGACCAGCGTGTCATGGTAGGCGACGTGCTATCAGCCATTGATCGATGCCGAGTCAGCGTGGCTGTGGAGACTCTGATGGATGTGGCGAAAGGCTACACCCTGCAAGAGGTGGCCACTGCCAGGGACGTACCGCTCGGGACGGTCAAGCGCAGGGTACATGACGGGCGCAGAATGTTGGCAAAGTTGGTCAATGTTAATTAGATAAGGCAATAAGAACAATCACGTTAAATAAAGTTCGATGACGAAAAAAACGGCAAAAAAGAGAACCGTCCAAAGGCACTTTGGTATTAACTTTGCAATACTAAAAGAAAACAAACAATTCACTAAAAGTCAAACATTTAATTCATCTTTTTATGAAAACGACATCAAGTTTCCGCGTGAGAGTCATGAGCTATGCTCACCACATCTTTGTGACCACCGTCATCTCTTGGAGTGACGCCCTCAAGAAAGCCTGGCAGCTTTACCGCCTTGCCAAGCTGATGCGCCAGGGAGTGGTCAAGTTCTACTTTGAGAAAGTGGACGGCAGTGCCCGAGTTGCCTACGGCACCCTGTGCAATCTTCCTGCCGGCATCACTTCCCGAAAGGGCGGCAAGAAAGCGCCCAACTACGGCACCATGTGCTACTGGGACACCAAGAAGAACGCCTTCCGTTCATTCCGAGTTGAGAACTTCATTGCCATTGCCGTATGAAAGGGTTACTGATTACTCCCGAGGCGAGCGTGACCGAGTTTGTCCCTGCGAACGGCATGGACTTCACGCTCGAAGAGTTGCAGAAAGGTGTTGAGGGGTGCATCGAGATCATCGACCTCACCGAGAAGACCATCATGGTCGTGAACGAGGACGGTAAGGGCAGATTGTACCCGAACATGATGGCCACTGTCATTGCAAAAGGGTGCCATGCTATCTTCCCCCACGACTACATCGCCGGCAATGCGGTGCTCTGTGCGAGTGACATGGTTAAGTAAGATTGTTAACCGCTATGATATAGCGAGTTAGCGTAAATATCACTGATTTCTCGGGCTTCAAGAATTTGGAGTTTTGAGAAATCAGCCTTATTTGTCGGTACTTTTGTCGGTATGCTGACGAAGTACATACTGACAATAGGCTCCACGGAGTACGAGATCCCCGACGAGTGCTTGAAGAATTGGGACGAGATTTCGTTCTCGCTCAAGCGCACCGACTATTCGGGCGTGATGCGTTCTTTCTCCACGGAGTTCATCTTCGTGGGCGAGATTTACGACCTTTTGTTTGCCGAGTACCTGGATAAAGGTTTCCTCGCCTCGGCGAGTGTCGCCGTGTACACTATCACCAACCGCCATGAGTGGGAGTTGCAGTATTCGGCGGCGTTGGACTTCTCGACCGTTGAGATAGAGTCCGGCTCGTTGTCGATTAACGCGATGGACAACGCCCTTGCCTCGCTGTTGAAGAGCAAGAAGTCGCAGAAGTACGAGTACCCGGTGAGCGATTTCAGCGCCACACGGGTCAACGTGAGCCGCATTGAGATTGCCAACTATGGTTTATTCAGCTTTGTCGGCAGTTCGCTCAACGGCCTTGTGGAACTAAACCTAAACGAGAACGCGTCGCAGATAATCTCGAAAGAGTATATCGAGTTGTCCAACCAAGCATCAAGCAACTCGTTCTTCGCTCACTGCAAAACTCATGGTGCGGCACTGACGTTGAGGGCGCAGGGAACAGTCCGCTGCTTCTTCTGCCCCTACACCAAAGACGGTTCGGCTTATGGCAGCGACATTGCGGTGTCTCAGTTGTCAGTCTATGCAGATTACCAGTTGAACGATGAGAACTTTCGCCTGATTACGAGTTTCAACTTTGACGATGCTGTGCAGTACAAGCGAATACACGGCCAGCGCACGAACATCCTCGTCAATAGCATTAAGGAGAATGTGTTCCGCGACGTCACCGAGTTGAATGACGCGGCATTGGCTCGTTTCGGTGGTTATGGCTCAATCAGCAACGACTATAACGGCATATTTGGTGTTGTTGGTTCGTATAGCGACTATAACTCCGCGTCCTACTGGCAGAACAACACAATCTATGAGTTCCAGAACGGCCATTGGATTAACAAGGGGACACCCGAGAACTACTACCAAGACCGACAAGTGGACGAGTATGCCACGGTTCCTGCTGACAATATATGGCAAGACACTCATGTTCGGTTGCGGTGTGAGGGGCAAATGACGTTCCAGTATGCTACACTCATCGCAAACTGGGCCGACCCAATCCGCAACACCTTGTCGTGTCGCTGTATCTCACCCCTGCAACTCATCACCAAAATTGTGCGCAGCATCACCGGCGAGGAGACCGCCGTGTCTATCGCCGCGGACGATGCCGGGCTTATCGCCAAGACCTACCTGCTGCCGGGCGAGGAACTGCGACAAATCAGCACGGCGAAAGTGTATAGCACCTTCGGCAACTTCGCCGACTGGATGGAGGCCGTGTTCGGCTACACCTACCGCGTCGTGGGTGACGAACTGCAATTCGTCCACCGCTCCGCAGTGTTCGTGGACGAGGTAGCCAAGACGATAGACAACTTCCGTGACGTGAAGTTGAGCATCGTGGACGATCTCATCTACACCACCATCGAGGCCGGGTACTCCAAGAAGGAGTACGGCGAGATTGACGGACGACTGGAGAAAAACTTCACCAATTACTACTCCACGGGCTTCTCGTTGACCGACAAGAAACTCACCTTGCAGAGCAAGTACCGCGCCGACAGTTACGGCTTGGAGTTCACGGCACGCAAGAGCGAGAGCGAGACGAAGGACGACAAGGCCGATGAGGATGTGTTCTTCATCCGTATCGCCGAGAACGCCTCGACAGGAGTGAACACCTACCAGCCGAGCAACAACGATGACTACAACCCCAGCGTGTGCGTGGAGAACAACAAGGCGTTCATCGCCGTGTTCGGCAACGGCAAAGCGGTGACGCTCACGATGACCAGCAGCGACGGCAACAACGCACTCGGCAGCGTGGAGATTGCCGCCGGCACCGCGCTGTTCACCGCCGCCGAGTTGGAGTTCACCACCGATGACATGGAGATGCCGAGTGACATCAACGCATTAGTGCAGCTGGATTACAAAGGCTTCCGCATCAAAGGTTTCATCAAGGAGGCCGAGTGCCGTTTCGGCAAGCGCAACGGAGTGGAATATACACTAATAGTTAAAGAAATCACCGAGATATGAAGTTAAGTCCATTTACACCGCTGAATTTCGCTGAAAGCAACGCCTCCGACGGTCTTCACAGCCGTTACACGCAAGTGTTTGCGCCAACCGACCAGATAATGATACAGGTCGTTGCCGATGCCGAGGAGACTGCTCCAACGGCAACGCTCTATGATGCCTGCACCGATACCGCCATCGGAACCATCACATGGAACGAATGGGAGATAAATGACGACACGATAGTGTTCTTCCACGTATATTGCGGTCTGTCTGACGGCTTCTATTATCTGACTATCGCAGACAAGACGTGTGAGGTGTTCCGCATCACGAGCGACGAGGGCATCTTGTCTAAGACCACGCTGTTGCAGTACAGCAACAAGGACAACAAGCAGCGTGATGACGTGGCGTTCATCATAGACGGAGTACATTATTTCTTCGACTTCCGTGTCCCTGGCGGTTTCAAGGATTCTGGGTGGGAGCTCGGGGTGGAGAACGAACAGTTCACTACGCAGTATCAGGATGTCGTTGAACTGTATGCCAGCGACTACATCATCAAGACCTTCACGATGGGCAACTCTATCGGTGTCCCTGTGTGGTTCGGCGCTCTGCTTAACAGACTGCTCACTTGCCAGTTCGTGTACGTCAATGCCGTGCGCTATGTGCGTGAGAGCAATAATGTGCCAAACAAAGAGATCTTAATAGAAGGCCTTGACTCCTTTGTGTTCACTCAGCAGTTGCGCAAGACCGTACGCATTGATGCAGACTATGAGGATGAGAGCCAAGTTGCCATCCGCCGGGTGAACGACACCCTTGACAGAATAGACAGCACCGAGAACTCTAACGTAATAATTCTTGAGATATGACACCCGAAGAAAAACAAGAGATAGTACAGGCTGTTATCGCCGCTTTGAAGACCAACGGCCGCACCATCATGCAGCTGACGCCAGTCACAACGATGACGAGCGGTGACAACATCGAGCTCAATGGTGGGCGAAGGGTAGAGTACTCCGTGCTCTACGACCAGTTGTACAGTGCTGCAGAGACAGCCATCGAGGCATACAAGGCTGAAATGTGGACCGGCATAAACACCGTATCCAGTAACTTGTTGCGCCTTCAACGCCAGGTGGACATCAATGGCGACGGCCTGGACAGACTGGCCTCGGACTTTGGCCTGATGCAGGGCAGCCTGAGGATTGTGGCCGAACAATTAGAGGCTTTGGCCGAGGTCTACTGCACGGAGGCGGAGTACAACGCGATGATTGACGCCGGCACGATTGACCCCAACACCAAATACTTCATCTACGAGTCATGAGCATCTATCGCGACAACCGCCGTGTGGGGCTGGTACAGAAGGGCAGCCGCGCCATCATGGCCATCTACAAGGGCACACGCCTGGTGTGGAGCAAGGTGGCCTCATACTGGCGGGGCGAGCTGGTCTGGCATAGTGACAACACATGGCATAACTAACGACTAAACAACACATCAATAATATGGCAGGAATTGACGAGAGAATACCGGGCATTGGCACCCCGTGGGAGGGCTACAAGTTTAGCCGCGTGGAGGAGTTCATCAAGGCGCAGCTGGCCGCGCTGCAGGCTGCGACCGAGGGGAAGGTGGGCTGGATCACCTACGAGAACGGCAACATTGTGTTCTACGACAGCGAGGGCGGCACTCAGTTGGGCATCGTGCCACTGAGCGGTACGGTGTACGCCATCACGCTGACAAGCACCACGCCCAGTTCGTTCTATGTGCTGAAGGACGACACCGTGGCAAACATCAATGTCACTCCGTCGACCAAGAGCGGAACGCTCGGCGGCGAGATGACACCCTTTGCCGAGGACTATCATTGGTCGCTGCTTGTGGACAACGGTGGCGGGTCTTTCGTCGAGAAGGCCAGCGGTGACTGCCTCAGTGGAGCGACCATCACGCAGAATGTGCGCAATTACCTCTCGGTGGGAACCAACCGTGTGAAAGTGGCGGTCACGGGCAAGGACTCGGGACAGACCAAGACCACGACATTCACGGCTTCGGTCACCTCGCTGACACTGACCTCCCGCTACAACTGGAACAATCCCTGGCTCGAGGGCGAGGAGTATGCCATCAACGGATTGTATTTCTCCGGCAACCTGCAGAAGACGCTGTATGTCCGCATCGACGATGACGACGAGCAGACCTATACACGCACCTTCCCGTCAGGCACGAACTACACGACCGCTCCTTATGAGTTCATCATAACGGACCACTTTCCCGGCGAGACAGGTGTCCACACTATCGAGATATGGCTGGCCGGAGACGGAGTTGAGACGCAACACTACAAGTACAATGTGATGTGCGTGGAGACACAGCACATCAATCAGGTGTCGCTGGTGTGCATCAACGAGATCATCAATCCCGCCGTGAACTACGAGACGCAGCGCCTGTTCCGCTTCGCCACCTACAACGCCACACAGGTGGAGGTGACACTGACTGCCCAGAACGGGAATGAGGCCATCGTTGTGGTTGACCACGAGGCCATCAGTGTGCAGACACAAACCAAGGTGGATTACACCAAGGCACTTGAGGTTGACATCGAGGGCAATGACTTCAAGTTGACCATCGCCGCGGCGGTGGACGGCATGACCGCCATGATGCGCACCGACATCGACAACTCCCAGTCTTATGCCGCAGTGGAGGGTGCCGTGTTCTACATGAACTCAGCAAACCGCAGCAACGGTAGTGCAGACCGTGCAGAGATCATCAACGCTGCCACAGGAGCCACTGTAGCATCGTATGATGCCGAGTGGACGAACATGTCATGGTCTACCGATGGCTGGTACCAGGACAGCGACAGTAACAAGTGCCTCGTCATCAAGGCTGGCAGCACGGTCGAAGTGGGAGACCTCACTCCGCTGACCCGCGCATCGGTGGGCAGTGTGTCTATTGAGTTTAAGTACAGATGCAGCAACATCAGCGACTACGATACGCCTATCCTGTCACTGATGAGCACGCCGACCTACAACGCAGCCACCACCAACGGCATTATCCTCTTCCCCACCCGACTTGTGGTGCTCTCGTCCACAGACAGGCAGATAACCCCGCAGACGGTGCAACTGAGCGAGGACAGGATCCTGCATGTGGTGGTCGTGCTGCAGCGCCTGTACAAGGCCACCGGTCGCAACCTCTGCCGTATCTACATCAATGGTGTGCAGCAGTGCGTATTCGAGTACGACGGCACTGGTTCGTTCGGCAGTGGCCCACTGCGTCTCGGCCAGGCAAGTGCCGATCTATACCTTTATACCATGCGTGTGTACAATCAGGTGCTCGAGAGCGAGAGTGTGAAGCAGAACTTCTTGAACTCAATCATCGACGGCATGGACTACACCCGCAGCGGTGTGCGCCATGACAACAACATCATGGACGGTGGTGAGATCTCGTATGACTTGTGCAAGGCAGCCGGCTTCAATACCATGGTCATCCAGATGCAGAACGATGACGACGTACCCTCGCTGACCAATTCGACTGGCGGCAATTCGACCGTGTGGCTGGAGTATGCAGACCACCCCACTTGGAATGTGCAGATCACCAACGCCCCCATCAGCGGTCAGGGTACCACATCAATGCGCTACTACCGATGGAACTTGCGCAACAAGTTGAAGAAGTCAAGTGCCGTTTGGCATTATGCCGACGGCTCGACCGACAATGTGAGCGGCTACATTGCCGGCAAGGGTCTGCACCCGAAGGTCAACGACATCGTGGCCAAGAAGAATGTGGCATCGTCCATGCAGGGCCACAAGATGGGAGCCTGCAACATGTTCGATGAGTTGTTCAAGGCTGTCGGTCTTGGCAGCGGCCTGCCCAGCGAGGATGTGCGTGTGAGCATCTACCAATACCCGATGCTCGGCTTCCAGAAGTATGCTGACGGCTCTTACAAGTTCATCGGCCTGTACACCGTCGGTCCCGCAAAGAACGATGCCGGCACGCGCGGCTATGACACGACTACTTACCCGTCATTGCTCTCGATCGAGGGCCCGAACCACGCACCTCTCGGCACCCGGTTCCTGCACCCCTGGATAGATGTTACCTACGACTACACGCAAGAGACCCTGTGTTTCGGCGGCGAGGAGGCATGGGATGTCGGTGCATGCCGATTCTCGACCGACAAGGCGAGCGATGCCGCCAATGTGCTTGCGCTCTTTGAGCAGGAGTGGAAGCCAGCCTACAACATCGCCTACCTGTGCTCACCGTTCCTCGTGTCTCTGAGCGAGGCTGGCTACAACTCGCTCTCTGCGCTGAATGCCGACATTGACAACTTCCGTGCAGGCCGCAACATCTATGGCAACAAGAAGAATGATGTGCTGCAGTTGTATGACAGCAACTACAATCTCATCTACTACCGCACCAGCACGGGTAAGTATGAGGTGCTTGCCAACCTCGAGGACTATGACTCCGACTATGAAGTTGTGGTCACGCACAACATCAAGGCTTACCTCGGCACCTACTTGACGGCCATCACTTCGTCGTCATCGCCCACGACCGCACAACTGCGTGCCGCACGTATCGCCAAGTTCAAGGCAGAAGCCAGCCGATACTGGTCAATCAATGCCGCATGCTATCACGAGGCATTCTGCGAGTTGATTGCCTGCAGCGACAACCATGCCAAGAACTCCTACCCCATGAAGTGGAAGCCCCTCGCACAAGGTGGCCGCTGGATATGGTGTCAGGACGACATGGACACCATCCTCATGACCGACAACAATGGGCAACAGACAAAGTCGCCGAGCGTCGAGGTGGGTGACGTGACCACCGACGGTGTGGACATTTACCAGGGCTGCTCGTCATCGTTCTGGGAGATCATCAACCATCCCGACGGCTATCAGAGCGGTGTCAAGGACATGCTAGAGTCGATGGTCACCTCGTTGGTGTCCCTTGCCTCGCAGTACAACGTGAACGGCCCCAGCATCCATGAGAGTGTGATGAACATGATGCAGTACTACTTCTGGGAGCACTCCGCATACTATTTCCCGCTGACCGCATACAATGCCGATGCCGATTGGTCGTACATTGACGTGTGGGAACTTGACCCGACGGCAGTGTACAACAATGTGCCGCCCTTGCGTCAGGCAAACGGCACCCAGTTGGAGGCTGAGCGCAAGTGGGTCGAGTGGCACCTTGTGTCACTGTTCTCGAAATACAGCATCGCAGCCTTCACAGGCTCTGGCGATGATGGCATGGGCCGTCTTGAGTTCACGCCTGCCCAGTCGTTCAACTTCGCCATCAAACCTGCCGTTGAGATGTACCCCACTGGCAACCGAGGTGGCGGTACGATCATCAGAGGTGTCCGCACACCCGCTGGCACTGCATGCACCATCACGGCGACCTCCGATGGTACGACCACATTTTATCTCAAGGGTGTTGACTGGTACACCGAACTGGGAGACTTGAGTGGTCTTGCGCTGACCACCCGAGGCGGTGACGCATCGGTTGGTTCCTCCATGAGCATCAGCGGCAAGCGACTGCAGCGTGTCAAGGTCGGCGACGCCGTCGCTTCCAACGTGCTGTTCAACGCCGGCACACTCAACATCAGCGGTGACTGCATCGAGGAGGTTGACTGCCGCAATGTGGTCACACTGAACAATACCGTTTCATTGGCAGGATGCCCACGTCTGCGCAAGGCACTGTTTGCAGGATCATCAGCACCAAACATGCTGCTGCCCATCGGCAGCAAGGTCAGCGAGGTGTCGTTCCCGGACCAGTTGATTACCCTATTTTTGCATACACTGCCGATGCTTGATGATCAGCACATGACTTTGAGTGCGACTGCCAAGGCAAGCATTTCCGGTATGTATGTCAACAATTGTGCACAGATTGGCTTCATCGCACTTCTCAACAGCATCCTCAACACTGCTGGCAACCATCTTCATTTCGTTTCGCTGATATGGGAGGGAGCTATCAACATGACGGGTGCAGAGATGGAGTTGCTTGCCACATTGGCCGTGCCGTATGATCCTGACGAGAACACAGGATTCGGTCGAGTGATCTATGACCCAGAAAAAGGAGGAGTCAGAAACGAAAATACCCATGCGCTACTGCAAGGCACCATCAATGTGACTACGCCGATGTATGAGGACACGCTGAACACCCTCCGTGCCTACTTCGGCAACACGCTCACGATTGTGTGCGACACCTACTACATCCGCTTTGAGGACCCCGAGGTGCAGCGCATCTGCGCCGTCAACTGGGGCGACCACCACACCGAGTACCAGCCTAACGCTGGCGGCACAGGAGGCTATGACCTCACCGTCACAGCTGCTGCAGGCAATGGCGGCTATGACTTGGTGGACGGAACGTATGTGCAGAACAAGAACAACACCGGCAACTACAATGTCGTGGCGACCGCCAACACTGGAGCTGGAGCGTATGACAAGGTTGAGGTCGGTGAGGGCATCACTCCCGCGCAAGCAGCGGCAGTCAGTTCCCTCGGAACTAAATTCCAAGCAAATAATAACATCACATCGTTTAAAGAACTTGCATTATTCACAGGTTTGGGTAACCTAAATAGTGCATTCTATAACTGTCAGTATCTCGTCACCGTCATTATGCCTAACCAAATTACAAGCACGTACGCAACATTCCGAAATTGTTATAGATTAAAGAATGTCACATTGCCGACAAGTCTTACAACACTTGGTGGTAATACTTTCAACAGTGCGCCGATAGAAACTTTAGCATTGCCATCTACGCTCACCGCCATTCAAGATAATGCGTGCTATAACACTAAATTGAAGAGCATAGACATTCCGGCATCGGTGACATCAATAGGTACTGGTGTTTTCCAAAATAATACCAGCTTAGTAACCGTAACAGTTCGCAGGACATCACCTCCTACTTTGTCAAATTCTAATTCTTTTGGAGGATGCTCAAAACTCACTGCAATCTATGTCCCATCAGAGTCAGTCAGCGCTTATAAATCCGCACAAAATTGGTCTACTTATGCTTCCAAGATACAAGCTATTCCCGAATCATGATGACGGAAGTTCGCTCAGCCCCTTGATTTTGCTTGCGCTATCTCTCCAGTATTGAGCTGATTTATATGTATCAACCGACGCGTCGGGAACGTATATGTTCACATAATTCTGCCCCAAGAAAGCATTGTTGCTCATTGTAGGCGGTGTTTCGGCATATATGATGACCTTAGTTAATTTTCTATAGGCATTACCGTGCGCAATAAATGCAGATCCTCTAATGGCCTGAAGTGTGGCCGGCATCACAATCTCTTCAAGCAATGAGTCCATGAACGCACCATTATCTATAGTAACGATATTGCTTGGCACGTTCATGCTAGGAAGTGAAGTACCATTGAAACCTCCCAATACGGACAAAGAGGTGAAAAGGTATATTTCATCAAACGAAGTGATGACCGAATTGTTGAATTTAGTTCCGAGGGAACTACGCCCTCCATGCACGGCGCATAGTGCGAGATATAGTGTTGTCGAGAACTTGAGCATAGACCGATGCAGTCGTGTTGATAGAGCGATGCCCCAGCACATGCTGAATGGTGGACAAAGGCACGCCACGAAGCAGGCAGATGGTGGCACAAGTTACACGTCCGCAATGCATGGTGATGTGCTTGCGGATGTGAAGCCGACGCAGCGCACGAGCCAGCAGCAAGTTGGCCCGGGCATTGCCAGGCAGCGTAAACAGCCTGCCCTGCCCCGACACGAGCGGAATGGCCTTGCCACTGAACGTGACAGACAGCGGAATCCGCACCTCGCTGCCTGTCTTCTGTGTCTTCAGCGTGAGCCACCGCTGCCGCCCCATTGAGCGGACATCGGTGCCACGCACACGGCAGAGGTCGCTATATCTCAACCCAGTGTAGCATGAGAACAGAAACGCCCGAACCACCGACCGTTCGGGATCAGGCAGAGTGTCGGCTCCGTCCTCGATCTTGCGCATCTCACGCTCGGTGAGCGAGTGCTTGTGTGTCGCCTCACGGTGGATGGTGAACTTGCGGAACGGGTCACGCACCAGCAGATCCTCGCCCAGGGCGATGCCGATGTAGCGGTGCCATATCTTCATCACCTTGGCGATGGTGTTGGTGGCCAGCCCTACGGCACGCAGATGCCGGTCAAAGTCGCACACCGTTTGGTATGTGATGTCGCCGAAAGTCATTGTCGGCTTGAATCGCCTCAGGTGCTTGAGGCAGTTGCGATGATTAGACTTTGTTCCGTTGGTAACGTTCGCCTCGTCAATCTGTTTCGCCATCCATTCAAGAAATGAGAGGGTAGAGGACGGTGGTATGAGGCTCGGGTTGTCGATGAGCCTATTAGCATCACCGACACGGCGCACATGCACCTCACCGTCCACAAATATCTGCACTACTGCAACATGACCTTGCAGCTTCTTCGTAATCTCGTTCAATAGTTCGTTGAGTTCCATTTTTTTTGGCGCAAAGATACGAGAAGTGGATTGATAAAAATCACAATTAGCGCAATTTCAGCCCTTTTCGTTGTTTTTGCGTCGAAAAAGCCTGTTCAAGAATTCAGGCATCTCCAAAGTCGTCCATTATAGTTATTACTTTTGTTGGAATAATAACGACACAACAACTAACACTAACGACTATGACAGACTTTGTTAATTTTTGGAAGGCCGCATTCGTCGCCATCGGCGGCTGGCTCGGCTGGCTTGTGGGCGAGTTCCACCCGACGTTCCCTCTCATCATTGTGGCGATCATCTTCATAGTGTACGACGCTTACACGGCCTATTGCCTTGACAAGCGAGTCAAAAAGAAGTACCCCGAGAAGACAACGCGTGAGAAAGCCAAGTTCACATCCTTTGCATTCGGGAAAGTCATCACAACGACAATCCCGAAGCGCTTGATGCTCATCTTGCTGGCTTATCTTGTCGAGCATTGGGTGTTCATCCATGTGGAGATACCCTTATCGTATATCGTGACAGGTGTGATATGCTTCGAGCAGGCATGGTCAATCATGGAGAACGAGAGCAGTTGCCGAGACGAAGCCGACAGCAAGTTTTGGCGGTGGTTGCAGAAAATCATGGTTGACAAGACCGCCCGGCATTTCGATATTGATTTAACCGAGTTAAAAGACGAGAAAAATGAAAATTCTGATTGACAATGGGCATGGGCAGAACACGCCCGGAAAGAGGTCGCCCGATATGACCTTTTACGAGTGGAAATTCAACCGCAAAATCGCCATTCCGCTGGTTGAGGAGTTGAAGAAACGAGGCTATGACGCCGAGCGCATAGTCACCGAAGACGCACTTGATGTGACACTCAGTGAGCGCGTGCGTCGTGTCAACGCATGGTGCAACAAGCTGGGCAGGAAGAACGTCATCCTCGTCAGCGTTCACGCCAATGCTGCCGGCAACGGTGGCTGGTACAATGCCAGAGGGTTCTCCGTGTTCTGCGCTAAGGTAGCCAGTGACGCGAGCCACCGACTTGCGCAGTCGTTGTATGACGCGGCCGAGGCACGAGGGCTGAAAGGTAACCGTAGCGTGCCCAAGGACCGCTATTGGGAAGCAAATTTCACGATTATCGCCCGGACGAACTGCCCTGCGGTGTTGACCGAGAACCTGTTCTACGACAACAAGGAAGACCTTGCAATCCTCAAGAGCGAGGAGGGCAAGAAGAAGATTGTTGACTTGCACGTTGAAGGCATCATCAACTACCTCAATTCGCTGTCATGAGACCACAATTAGACCACGAAGAACGTGCCGAGGCGAAGGCCATCCTCGCCGGAGGTTGTTTTACCCTCGTTATTGCACTCTTCCTCGGCGCATTCCTGTTGCTGGTGGGGTGCAAGTCACCGAAAGAGATTGTCCGTGAAGTCACCCTCATCGAGACTCACGACAGCATTCACTTCGTCCATGACACGTTGTACTTCGATGTGCCGGTGCAGACGGCGCAGATCGTGACGAAAGACAGTGCAAGCGTGCTGGAGAACGACTGGGCAATCAGCCATGTCGCCATCAACAAAGACGGCACGTTGTCGCACAAGCTGGAGAGCAAGCCGCAGAGCGTGCCGATACCGTTCAAGAAGCCGGTGGAGACCAAAACACAGGTCATCTACCGCAACAGGGAGCTCAAAGTGCCTGTTCCTGTTGAGAAGCAACTCACCCCATGGGAAAAATTCCGTCTGGACGCATTTTGGTGGCTCCTGGGCGCGTCTGTCGTTGGGGTTGGAGTAGTATTCCGAAAACCATTGTTTGCCCTTGTGAGGCGATTTATATAATCATGAGCACTGTGTAGATCTTTTTCATAATATGAATTTTAGGTTAACGCTCTGCCCTGGCTTGCGAAAGTCGGGGTAGTTTCACACAAAAAGCCCCTGCCGGGCAAAAGCAGGGGCGCAACGCATTTTCAACAGCACTTAGGTATTCTTGCGTTACACCTAATATTACCGAGAAAGTAACATAAGGTTCGCCCTTGTGTTACTTTTTTCGTAAAAAGGTAACCATATAGCCGGCAACTTGTTAAAAAATAGTGACACCGAACCATCACGGCCAGGTGTCACACAAGTCAAACATTTTAATTCACCTTTGCAGATGAACCAAATGCGCTGCAAAGATACTAAAAATTTCTCGTTGAGGCGATAAAGTCGCACACTTTTCTCACGCATGCGGTAGCCATTTCAGGCGTGACCTTGATGTAGGCAAACAGCATCTTGTTGTGTCCACCGCCCAGTGAGTGACCAAGAACATAGTCAATCACACTCTCACTCTCGCCCAGGGCAAAGGCGTGCTGTGCAAAAGACTTGCGAGCCGAGTAGAACGTAAGCCCCGGCAGTCCATAGTCATCACGATAGGAACGCACCGTGCGTACCATTGAGTGGCACTGGTGTATGTCTGCCGCCTTATACATCTTCAACTTGCCGTCCTCACCCTTGTACTTGTCGATAATGGGCTTCGCCTCTGATGGTATCTCAAACTCTACATAAGGATTGACCTTTGTCTTTCGTTCTGTCTTCGTGCGGACGTAGTGCAGCGTATCTGCACACACGTTGAAGTTGATGTGAGCAAGGTCTATGAGGTTGATGCCGCCGAGGTAGTAGGACAGCATGAACAGGTCACGGAACTTGTTATAGCCTCTGCGGTTCGTCTTGTTGTCGCGAATGAACCTCACCTGGTCGGGAGTAAGCCAGTTCTGCCTCACGGCAACTACTCGCTGGTAGCAGCCCTGTGTTGGCGGTATGCGGAAATCGGTGTAACCGTTCATTTGGCAGAACTTGACGATCTGAGAGAGCAGTGTCACCTGCGTCTGCAGAGTGATGGGTGCAATCTCGGCTCCACGTTTCTTCATGAAGCGTTGGACCATGAGTGGAGTGAAATGTGACATGAACGTTGTTTCGGGGATAACCGACGTGATGGACTTGAACTGCGTGCGGTAGCGTTCTTTGGTGGTGTCCTTTGCTGTTGACACCTCCAGCATCTCCTCGAAAGCCGACCGCAGCGTGTGCGTCTTCTTGGCCCGCGTGTGCAGGATTGTGGCAACCAGCTCGGCGCAGGTCATTCCCTCAGTGTATGGAGTCTCGTCGATGATGCGCTGTACCTCCTGCATACGCTGGAGCAGCTTCGTGTTGAGGTAAGTGGCATCGTCACGCTTGACGATCTTGCCGTTTTTCCACTCTTTGGTGGAGTTGATGATGACATCGGTGAGGATGTAGCGGGTCTGTGAGCGGTGAGCCACCGCGATACGGACTTTGTGTCTTCCGTCCTTGAGTGCCTTGCCGGGCACTACTGTCAATGAAAGTGTAGCCATAATTTTACGACAATTTTACGACAATTATCGGGAAACAAAAACGCCAAATCGGCAATTTTTGGGCAATCAGTTCAGCCCCAAATTTGGAGTTGTTTCCCATTTAATCTACTGATTAAGTCGCTAAAAGTTCGCTACTTACAAGTATTTAGGCAAATAAGTCGATATTTATCACTCTACTTAGTGCAAGTTGAGCGAAAAACCAAAACTTGTTTTGAGTTTTTCCGAGACGCCG